>CAMNCW010000037.1 GCA_946534715.1 uncultured Bacteroidales bacterium
AGACGACGAATAGGCATAGAAGCATGTGCCACCAAAAAATCATGAATACGGAAAAATGAATTTAACACCGCGTTTTGGCGCTCTAATTTCTCTTTTTTCTCGTCGATTTTCTCATCTTTTACTTCATTATTTTCATCCATTTTGAGCTAAATTTTGAAAATACGCTGCAAAGATACAAAAAAAAATTGATATTTGCAAGGTTTACCTTACATTTTTTGCAAAAAAACGAGGGCATACTACCGTAAACCCTCAAAAATACACATTTTTTGTAAAAAAATCACCTTTTTAGAGGCTAATAGCGCCACTTGGGCAAACATCCGCACAGGTTCCGCACTCGGTGCAAACATCCGGGTCGATGGAATAGTGTTCGCCTTCAGAAATAGCGCCCATCGGGCACTCGTCAATACAGGTACCGCAAGCAATGCAGTCAGTTGAAATTTTGTAAGCCATAATATTCTTAAATTAAAAATTAAAAATTCAAAATTAAAAATTCAAAATTAAAAATTCAAAATTAATTGTTTTTTGATTTTCGGTGCAAAGGTACAACAAAAAATCGAGACTACCAAATTTTAGGGGTGTTTTTTTGATTTTTTCTTTATTTTCCCGTTTTTAACGCACTACTTCTTTTTCTTGGAAACGGTAGCGAGCGCCGCTGCCAATTGTGCCGCAGGTCCGGTTAAACCTTTGTCCGTCAGTCCTTTACGTTTGGCAAAGGTGGTCCAATCTTTCGCGCCGCCGTCGGACACCGGCATCCCCAATTGTAGGTAATGGCAATAAGCGATACCGAGGGCATCTGTCGCATCGAGTTTCTTCGGCATCTCTTCCTCGGGGATATGCAGAAACCGCTGCAACATGCCCGCCACCTGCTGTTTGGACGAATGACCGTTACCGGTGATCGCCATTTTGATTTTCATGGGCGAATACTCGTAAATCGGCACGTCTTTGCTCAAAGCCGCAGCAATCGCTACTCCTTGCGCGTGAACGATCTTGATCATCGTCTGCGGGTTCTTATCCACAAACTGCGTCTCGATTGCCAGACAGGAAGGATGATACTTGTCAATAATCTCCTGCAAGAAGAAAAACTCCTTCTGGAGCCTCGGATATTGCCCCTCGAGTTTATGCACATCGTACGCGCCAAACTCCAGTATTTCAACCTGTTGACCCACCGTGTGCAACACCGCGTATCCCATATACAGCGTACCTGGATCGACACCTAAAATAATATGTTCCTTGCGGACGGAGTCACGCATAAACGTTAAATTGTTAAACCGTTAAATTGTTAAACTGTTAGTCCTTCTCGCGGTTACGGACGAAACCGCGGATGACAACAACAACCGCTCCGGCGACAAGCACATAATCCGCCCACGGCTCGATTTTCGCCATGCTGAGCGCCGCGCCGACACCTAAGATCACCATGCCGATGATCAATATAATAGAAGATTTTCTCATTTTCAGCTATCAATTATCAATTAAATAAATGTCCTCGTCAGGCGCGTGCATATAATAATGTTCGCGCGCGAACCGCTCCAGGCTGTCCGGATGACTGAGTGTCCGCAACTCCCGCTGGGCATTTTCCGAGCCTTCGCGGTACATATCCCGCTGTTGTTCCAAGTGCCGGATCTCGCGGCCGCGACGGGCAAATTGGAGCAGGCTCTGGTCGCCGATAAATAGATATACGATCAGAAACACGACAAGCGTAATGACATATTTCAGCCATTTTTTCACCTTCATTTCTGTCCACCATTCGGAAAAAGTCATCGCTTAAAAATTTAATATTACCAAAATCGGGCACAAAGATACACTTTTATTTGCATATATGCAAATTTTTTTGTACTTTTGTAGCCGATTTAATAAAAGAAGCGATGAAAAAGCCTATCTTACTACTCGCAATGCTGTTTGTTTGTCTGCATTTGGCGGCACAAATCCATATCAGCGCCCCCGACCCTGCCACTTGGAATGCGCAGGAGTTATCGCAATATATCGGTCAGACCGTGGTGTTTGACGATCCTATCGTGGTGAGTTCGAATGTGGGCGAACATCTGACGGTGGGACCTTGGCGCATGTACGCCCCGGAATGTCAGGGTTTTCTCAACACCGAGGACTACAAATCCGCCGTCCGGATCAACGGCAGTTGTGTCTTCCGGCTCGACGGCGTGAGCGAATACCACCGTTGCGGGGAGAAGATCTACCACCTCACGGCTACGGTCAATTCGCCTTTGAATCTGACATTTGTCAGCGGCGAATGGAGCGGAAACACCCGTGCGGAGCTGGAAGCCGGCATTCCGGATTTAGGAGACTACAGGCTTTTGGTATGCGGGTTTAACTTGGAGAATTATTTCTCCACCATCGGTCAAATGGGCGCGCGTTCGGCGGCGGACAAGGAGAAACAGCGCGCCAAAATCAGCAAAGCCCTCAAACGTATCAATGCGGATATAATCGGCTTAGTCGAGGTGCAACAGGGCAACGAGGCGGTGCAAGAGATCGTCAATGACCTCAATACCAATATCCCCGGACGCAATTACAAGTATTTCTCCGACCCCGAAACGGGCACGTACCAGAAGGTGGAGTTCGTCTATGACGCCAACAAAGTGGAGCCGATCGGCAACCCCGGTACAATCGACACCGAGGTCAAGCACCGCAAGAAAATGGTCTGTTTCCGCGAGAAAAGCACGGGCGAGAAATTCATCTATTCGATCAACCACTTCAAGGCGATGAACACCGGCGCCGAAGCGCGGCGTGTGAACGAATCGAAGGCGGTGGTGGATTACTACCAGTCGTACCGGCTGAACAAAAGCGTGCGGGAGAACGATCTGCTGCTCATGGGCGACCTCAACTGCTACGCGTTCACCTCGCCTATCAAGACCCTGCTCAGTTCGGGGCTAATTGACCTGCATCGCGCTTACCATGCCGACAGCAGTTACAGTTACATGTACGGCGGTTTGGCATCATATATTGACCATGCCATCTGCAACCCCACGCTCTACGCGCAGGTGACCGGCATGGCGGCGTTCCATATCAACTCCGACGAAAACGACCGATATACTTATGACAAATCCAACGACCTGACCATGTTCCGCTGTTCCGACCATGACCCGGTGTTAGTCGGGCTCAAACTGGACAGCACGTTGATCTACGACCCGACACCGCAGATCAACTCCGCCAACATCCTCAGCGGGGAATCGGACCAGATGGTTATTCAGAACGCATACACACCTGAGGCGAAGAGTTTCTACGCCATTTACAGCATCAGCGGATGGCCCATCGACAAACACGAAATCACCTCGCCGGACTACACCGTGGAGTTGCCCAAACAGGCAGGTGTGTACGTGGTGTACATCTATTTTAACGGACAGACCTACCAACGAAAAATGATCGTCCGATAATTGATAATTGATAATTGATAATTGATAATTAATAGTTGAACAGTGGACTTATTCAGCGAAATAGAAGAACCCGAGCGCGAGGAACTGAAACGCTTGCGCAGGGAATTGGAAGAGGCGAACTACCAGTACTACGTACTGAACATGCCTACTCTATCCGACCGGGATTTTGACTTCAAAATGCACCGTTTGCAGGAACTGGAAGCACAATTCCCCGATATGTATGACCCCAAGAGCCCGACCCAGCATGTGGGATCGGACTTAGGCAAAAAGGGCTTCGAGACGGTTAAGCACAAGTACCCGATGTTATCGCTCGCTAACAGTTATTCGCGCGAAGAAATAGAAGACTGGGTGCGTAAACTGCCGGCAAATGTGGAAATCGTTTGCGAACTGAAGTTTGACGGACTTTCCATCAGTCTTTGGTACGAAAACGGGACACTCGTCCGGGCGCTCACACGAGGGGATGGTGTGCAGGGCGATGATGTCATTGATAATATTAAAACAATTACCTCTATTCCACGACACGTCGTCGGGACGCCGTCGAGCTTTGAGATGCGTGGCGAAGTGCTACTGCCTTGGGAGCGGTTTGAGGCGCTGAACAAAGAGCGCGAGGAGCAGGAAGAACCGCTGTTTGCGAATCCACGCAATGCGGCTTCGGGTACGCTCAAACTGCAGGACCCGAAGGAAGTGGCGCGGCGGGGATTAGACGCGTACCTCTATTATATGTTAGGCGAGGATCTGCCGGGCACAACTCATTACGAGCGGCTCCTAACCGCCAAACAATGGGGATTCCATATCTCCGATGCCATCAAAGTGTGCCACAACGTGGATGAGGTCATGGCGTACATCGCTTATTGGGACACCGAGCGCAAGAACTTGCCGGTTGCCACAGACGGCATCGTGCTTAAAGTTAATAACTTGGCACAACAGGAAGAACTCGGCTATACCGCCAAGACACCCCGCTGGGCGATTGCCTATAAGTTCCCCGCCGAGAAACAACTGACGCTTCTCAAAGAGATCACTTACCAAGTGGGCAGAACCGGTGTCGTGACGCCGGTTGCGAACTTGGAACCGGTTCAATTATCCGGCACGATTGTGCAGCGCGCGACCCTTCATAACGAAGATTTTATCCGCTCGCTTGACATCCGTCCGGGGGATCGTGTGTGGGTTGAGAAAGGCGGAGAAATCATTCCGAAAATCACGGGAAGAGAAGAACGGTCTATCAGCGTACCTTGCGCGTCTCTTGCGCGTACCTTGGAGGACGAAGAATACACCTTCCCCACTGTTTGCCCGGAATGCGGTGCAAAGTTAGTAAGAGTAGAAGGCGAAGCGGCATGGAGATGTCCAAACGAAGCCGGTTGTCCGCCGCAGATAAAAGGCAAAATTGAGCATTTCGTCAGCCGAAAAGCAATGAACATAGACGGCCTTGGCGAAGAGACAATCGACCTGCTCTACCAAAAAGGATTGCTACATAACATCGCCGACATATACGACCTGCAACTCGGAGACATCGCGGCGCAGGAGCGGCTCGGTGAGAAATCCGCGCAGAACATGTTAGCCGGCATCGAGGCGTCCAAACAAGTGCCGTGGGCGCGCGTGCTCTTTGCTCTCGGTATCCGCATGGTAGGAGAGACCACCGCAAAAAAGATCGCACGCGTCTATAACACCATCGACAGCCTCCGACAGGCAAACGCAGAGCAGTTATGCGCGGTGGAAGATGTGGGACCGCAGATCGCAGAGAACATCGTCCGGTACTTTGAGGACAGCCGCAATTTGGAGATCATCGCCCGTCTCCGTCAAGCAGGCCTGCAATTCGAAGGCGAAGCATCCCCCTTTAGGGGGAACGAGGGGGTCTTGGCCGGACAATCCATCGTAATAAGTGGTACCTTCTCACACCACTCCCGCGACGAGTACAAGGAGCTTATCGAAGCGCACGGTGGCAAGAACGTCGGCTCGGTCAGCAAGAAGACTTCTTTCATCCTCGCCGGAGAGAACATGGGACCCGAGAAACTGAAGAAAGCCGAAGCACTCGGCATCCGGCTAATGACCGAAGATGACTTCCTCGAAATGATTAAATGAGAAAATAGGAAAATAGGAAAATGAGAAAATTACGTCAATATATTTTTGAATACTTGTGCAAGCATCAGCCGCAGCGCACACCGCGTTTTCCACATTGGGAAAAGCCGCTCAAAGTGCTTATCATCTATGAAAGCGATGTGTTAGAGCGCAATGATGCCATCAAATCCATTCGGCAGGATCTGCTCAAACGCAAAATGGATGTGAGTATGTGGGGCTATGTGCCCAAAAAGGTGATCGACTCCCTCATTCTGCCGCAAAGCCGCATTCTCGGATTAGAGGATTACAACTTCTTCGGTAAGCCCAAAGAGGATGTGATCACCGACCTGCGGGCGATGCACTATGATCTGATGATCGACCTCACCACGCAATCCTTGTTGCCCTTGCGCTACATCGCCATGTACGCCGATGCGGATTTCAAGGCGGGGCTGAACTTGGGCGAAGGAATACACGACATGCTCATTGCACCGCCTGATTTCTCACCCGAGCAGGGAGAAAACATTCGCATCGAAACCACCTGGCTATACGAACAGATGATGAATTTCTTATTAAAAATCAAAAGCAATGATTAAAGGATTAGGAACCGCATTGATCACGCCGTTTGACGCGAACGGCAATGTGGATTATGAAGCACTGGCGCGCCTCTTGGACACGCAGTTAACGGGATGGGTGGATTATATTGTGGTACTCGGTACAACGGGCGAAGCAGCTACCATGACCGAAAAGGAGCGCGGAGATGTACGGACTTTCATCCGGAAGTATGTCAACGGACGTTTGCCTCTGGTATTGGGCGTCGGCGGTAACTGCACGGCGGCTGTATGCGAGAGTTTGCGCACGATGGATCTAACCGGCTTTGAAGCGATCCTTTCCGTTTGTCCGTATTACAACAAGCCGAATCAGGAGGGCTTGTTTCAGCATTTTTGCAAGATAGCGGAAGCCTCGCCTGTTCCTGTTATATTATATAACGTACCCGGGCGCACGGGCGTGAACCTCCTGCCGGAGACGGTTATACGCATTTGGAAGGCTTACCCGGATAAGATCATCGGCATCAAAGAAGCGTCCGGCAACATCGCTCAGATCAAAGATTTGATCACTCTTGCCAATTCACAATTCACAATTCACAATTCACAATTACTCGTTATTAGTGGTGATGATGGTATAGCTTGCGAAGTCATGGAAGCCGGCGGAGCAGGATTAATTAGTGTGGCAAGTAACGCGTTCCCGGAGGACTTCCGGCACATTGTGCATGACAAGGACGCGGCTTTGCAGGGCAAGTACGCCGAGATGGTCAAACTGCTTTTTGCGGAAGGCAACCCGGTGGGGATCAAAGCCGTTCTGGCGCAAAAAGGCATCATCGGAAACTATCTCCGTTTGCCCCTTGTTCCCGCCAGCGAACAACTGCAACAAGCAATCCTCACCTGCACAAAAGCTCTCCATTAAGAACCATTACCGACCAAGAACGGGGCATGTCATCGACACGCCCCGTTCTTTTCTTTCGCGCCTTGCGCGAGGGTTAGAGAGAATTGATAGGATCGTTAGTGGACGATCCGCCTCCCAATGTTACATCTGCAAACTTAGACACGTCACACAGCGAGTTCATTGCGGTGATATACAACACTTCAGTTGCTGGGATATTATATTTCTTTTTCATAACGTATTTCCCTTTCTAATTACTTGATTACTTGTCCTTGGAGGTTATACTTCACACCGTTGCGGATGATCACCACTTGGCTATTCTCCAATAACTTGGTACTTTGTACCGTCGTTCCCTGTACATCCTCAATACCGGTAGCCACTTGTTCCTCTTTAATGATACGTGCGCGCATTCCATGACGCGGAACGTAGCTCGGACCGGATGTTGTTGTGTTCACTTTGAAGTAAGCACGGAAAGCATTCATCCGGCTGTCGGAATCACCATTCCACCAATAGAAGGTGTTGTTAGCCGCCAGGAACAGTTTTGTTTGGTCATGAGCGGTAAATACCACCGGTTGATCAACAATACCGCATAACTGTGCCACTTCTTCATTACCGACGTTCTGACCAACAGTAGCAGAGATTGTAACATTATTGAAGAACGGGTTAACGATGTCATCTTCGTTATTCTCGAAGCCAATGAAGTACGGAACACCTGCCTCAATATGATCGGACCTGTCGATACGGAAGAGGAGTTCGTCCGTTGCCTCATCAACTTTCGCATACTTAAATGCCCAGAGGTCATCCGAAGCGATCGGCGAAGCAGCCAACTCTTCAGCGCTCAGGCTGAACGGCAGACAAATCGTGTTATAATAGCCCTTACGAACGATGGTACGTCCGATAGTAACAGCTACTTTCTTGCCGTTGTTATTATTTAACACAGTTGCGTTATTGTCCGCATCAGACAAACTTAAGTGCTTTAGAACGCGCACGTCATCAATATAAATATATGCATACTCATCTCCTGCGTTGCTCGTAGCATGGAAGAGGATTTGTACTTTCTTGTTGTTGTAAGCAGCAGGGATATCCACATACTTGAAAGTCCAATCTGCAAGGTCGGTAAGACCAGTTGCTATGAGATCTACGGCGTCTTCGCCTTCCTCCTTGATTTGAACTTTGAGCGCACCACCTGTCGGGTTCTTAGCCCAGAAGCTCAACAAGTTGCCTTCGTTCAACTGAATCGTTGGAGTTGCCAATACATTCGTTGCATCAGCATCATTCGTCGAAGAGTTGAAGCGTACGCAGTTAGACGAGTTACGTCCACTATAGGTAACGGCTTTCCACTTGTATGTGTCGCTGGAAGTGCCTTCTCTATTATCCCAGCACTCAGGTATTGCGTTAGCGGCAACGCTATTGAAGCTCTCTTCGAACGGCATTGTCACAAAGTCAGCACATTCGGTACGGAACGATACTTTGCGAGCCTCAGATTGGTTCAAAGCGTCACAGTAGGTACGTACATAGAAGTCGTAGTTCGTCATCGGAGTGAGGTCATCAAACGACTTTGTCAACGCGTTTACTACGTTAGCAGTTTTCCAAACCGGAGCCTCATCTTTGAGAGCCAGAGCAAACTGGTAGTCGGTATTCGTCCCGCCGGCAGTCCAGGTTAACGTTGCCTCAGTATCAGAAATAGCGCTTGCTACCGGATCCGAAGCCGGCTTGCGGCATGAGATAGGAGTAATCTTGAGTTCATCAAGATAAAGATTTGCGCTACCATCGTTGATGCTTGTACCGCAGAAGAAGAGTTGAATGGTATGACCGTTGTAAGATGTCAACGGCTTATCTACCAACGTCCACGCGTCTATACCGGTAAGTTCGGAAACCAATGTAGTCCGAGCAGCACCATCTACAGAAATCTCAACGGCATAAGCACCCGTCTTCTTATTCTTCCAATAGAAAGAGAGATCGGCATCTGAATTCAACTCAATTAGCGGAGTAGCCAATACGTTGGTCTTGCCGCTACCATTATCTGTACCATTGAACATCGCGCACTTACCGCTTTGACCACCGGTAACCACTTTCCACTTGTAACTTGCGGTTGTTGTCGTACCTTCGTCATTATTCCAGCAGTCAGGAATAGCATTGGTAGTAACATCATTGAAGTTTTGCTCGAACGGAGTACCAACTGCTACCGTAAACGGATCGCAAGCAGTCTTGAAGGTTGTGCTTACATCCGAACCAATATGCGATGCGTCGTAGTACGAACGAACATAGAATGTATATGTCGTACTTGCGTCCAAATCGCTAATGTCAGCATACAAGTTGGAGGTCGCATCACTCCAATCGGAGCCTTCATTGCTAGTCTTCCATTGATATTGAACATCGAAACTTACATCTGGAGCAGTCCAAGTCGCATGTGCGGTCTCGTTCGTAGTTGTGATAGCACCAATCGTTGGGGCGGTAACGGTTGCAGTAGTGAAGGATTTCTTAACTGCTTCACTTTGGTCGTCATTGCTGCACCATGAACGAACATAGAAGTCATAGGTACCAGCAGCCTTGCCGGTTAGAACGGCTTGGTTAGTAGCCGGAGCAACAGCCTTAGCAACTTTTGTTGAAGCACTCCAATCAATATCATTAACATCAGTACCACCTGCTACGCAGATATATTGGTAATAGTCCTCATTATTGCTCGAACTTGCCGTCCAGATAAAGGTTGCACCTTCAGGAGTAATGCTTGCAGCATTATTCAAGGTAGCAGGCTTGAAGCAAGTAGGAGCCACTGAAACAGAGAAATTATCTATAAAAAGAGCAGATTTATCGTTAGCCGTGTATTTAATTGCGACATACTTGACACCAGCCGGCAGATTTTCTGAATAATTCGTATAAGAAGTATTGGTCAATTCAGTTTGTTCTGTTCCCCATGTAAATGCAGAAATAGCATTCGTAGTAGTGGAATATCCCACCACAAATGACTCTTCAAACATTGAAGAAGCTGCTTTATAATCAAATGCAACCTGTAATGCTTTAGCAGAAGCCACTAATTCCGGAGAAATGAGGTACTGAGGAGGAGTGGTTGAATAACGGAACTTGAAGGCACCGCTGCTAACTCCTGTCTCTGAATGACAATCTACTTTTGACCAACAAGAGATAGCTCCACTGAAGTCCTCTTCGAGCGGCAGCGCTTGTGCAGCACACGCTGTCGTAATGTTAATAGCCTCACAATAATCGCTATAATCAGAAGAGCCGCAGTCTGTCTTAACGCGAACATAATAAGTGGTCTGCGCAGTTAATCCGGAAATAGTATATGAATTAGATGTAGCTGCCGCTTCTGTACTTGTTGCAAAATTCGAAGCAGTAGAATACTCAACCACCCAAGCATCATCGCCCACTTTGCCTGCAGTCCATGAGATGGTTGCAGTAGTTGATGTTTTTGAATCACAGTTTAAAGCTGTCGGTTTAAAACACGTCGGCGAACGTTTTACCGTAACTGCATCGATATACATGGAGCCGCTTCCATATGCGAAAGTTCCACCTGTATATTGAATAGCAAGATTAGCCGGAGTATCTTCATAAGAAGAAGGATACGTATATTCTGCAAAAGCATAAGTATCAGAAGCAGATTGCGCCAAATCTGATTTCAAAGCAACAAATGTGCCGCTTGTATTAACGTAGCCGATAACCGGCTTACCATAACTTGCCCCTACAGAGGTCGTTTTGTAGTAGAATTGTATGGTCAGATTTGCAATATCCTCTTCAAACTCGGGCAAAATAATGGTATTTGCTCCACTATAACTGGTTCCTCCATATACTTTCAAACTCTTCGAACCCGCATATACGTTTGTTGTTTGTACATAAACATTATTATCATTCGGTTTTCTCTGCCAGCAGTAAGGAACAACATAGTCTCCAGAAGGAAGACCATCTTCAAAGCCATAAGTCCATGGCAATTCCTCACTATCAATCGGAGCACAAGCGGTACGGAATGAAGCAGAACTTGTCCACTCGCTTTGTGAGCCACCACAATCTGCTTGCACTTGAACACTATAGTCTGTGTTGGCACGAGCATCCGACAATACGTATGGACTTGTTACGTCTTCAACCAATGTCCAATCAGCGTCACCGGTACCTTTGTATTGCAAATTCCATTTAGACTCAGAGCCTCCTGCCGACCAAGTGAAAGTAGCGCCGGAAGAAGTAATACTCTCATTTGTATATGCCAATCCGCTCGGTTTCGCACAAGAAGATTTTGCATGTACACTTACATTGTCTACGAAGATAGATCCGTTTCCATAATTGGCGCTGGCGTCAAATTGCAGAATAATTTTTTCGCCTGCGTATTCCGCGAGATCGATGGTAGCTTCCGTAAATGAACCTGGATTATCTTTGTCGCTACCGCTACCCTTTGTATAAGAATTCAAATTTGTAAATGAAGAACCACCATTAGTGGAGATTTTAACGTAGTAAGCACCACATGATGCATTGTGAGCGTATTCAAATGTTAATTCACACTCTGTCGGAGCAGCAGGTAATTCAATTGTAGGAGTATTGATAAGTGCAACACCTGATTGTGCCCAATAATTGTACATGCGGATCATTTTATTTCCGCTATATTGGTATACATTCCAAATAGCCGGTTTATCCGCCTGACTTGCAGTCGTAGATGTAGATGCTGAGTTATCCCAATATGCAGGCACAGCATTTGCTGTTTGTGACTCAAAGTCATCCGCAAAAGGTACACCATTGTATGTACGGAAAGAGACGGGAGCTGTGTAACTACTTTCTCCATCGTCTCCACCACAGTTGGCGCGTACTTGCACTTTATAATCAGTTGCAGCGGTTAGTCCAGTAAGTATATAAGAACAATCATCTTCGTTAACTGTTACATCTGAAGTCGTAAGATTCAACTCCGTATTGGTTGCAAAATCATCATCCGAGTACTGCAAATCCCACGCGGACTCAGAACCTTTCTTCTTCCATGTGATAGTAGCAGAAGTTGATGATGCCGTTGTCGCAGTAAGACTGCCTGGCTTTGGGCATGCTTCACCACCAGCAGCTTCATAGGTAAAGGTGGTTTTGGGAATAAACTTCACTCCGTTATTGACATAAGCTGCATCTGCACTTGCAAGGCTAGAAGAGTTATGTACTTCAAAACCATTATAATTATCTTGATCTAATGTTGCACCATAAAAAGTTGCATCTTTGTATGTGCCTTTTGTTAAACTCTGCAGATCATAGAACAAGTTACCTCCTGTGTATGTAAACGGAGTATCAAAGGTCACAACCATAGTTGAACCTGTACCATCCAAAGCTCCCGAATAAACCTGTGTTGTCGCTACATCCATGACATATTTATGATAAGTACTACTACCAAAATCGGCAGTGTCTTTTGTTGTTGTTAAACCAATTCTAAATGTAGCAGCTCCCCATGAACCAGAGGCAGAACTTTTCAAGTAAAAAGTCATGCCGGTTATGTTTTGACCAACTAATGCAGTCAAACTATCCTTGGGATAGATAATCTGAACGTGCTGATACCAGTCAGCGTAATTTCCATAGACGGGGAAATAAATACTAGTATTTGTTTTCCGTCCAATGGTCAACGTTTCTCCCCAAATCGTACCTGTTCCCAGCCAGAGGAAGGCGGGGAGGAAAAGTGTAAATAAGTAATTTTTTTTGATCATAATTATAAAGTTTAAAATTATAAAGTTTTAATATTATTCGAGATTAAATGATATTGTCGTTTTGCTATTCATCCACAGATTTAACAGATTGAACAAATAGTTTTAATTGACGATTGATTTTTTTCAGGTCAACAACCATACAGCGAAGCAGATCGTTCGAGCACAGCGAGATAAGAATTAAAGACATTTTTTTTCTTGGAGCAAAATGTTCATTTCTTCTTTACGGCAAATTTCGCGGGTATTTCGCGGGTCTTTCGCGGGGTTTTCGTGGGTATTTCGTGGGTATTTCGTGGGTATTTCGGGATCTCAATTATTTTTGAACATATACACACGCGAAAAATACAATATAAATAATGTCCTATTTGTTAGTTTTTAACACTTTCACACTATATACTAAAATTTAAAGCACAAATGTACATCATTTTTGGTAAATATGCAACTTTTTGATACAAAATTCAACAAAAAAGTGTAATTTGCAAAACAAATCTAACATTTTAAGGTGCATTTTGCCACAGGAAACATACAAAACGACAAATAGAACATACAAATAAGAAGAATCTTAAGAAGTACCTCAATTCACCCAATACATGACGAGGTTATTAGCCTATTAGTAGCCTTTTAGTACTCGACTAACCCAATAATAACCCAATAATCACCCAATAATCACCCAATAACGACCCAATAATATCACAATAGATACAAAGAGATAATGAAAAAAACACAAAAAACACAAAAAAAAGAGGAGATAATGAAAAAAAAACAAAAAAAAGAGCCCGCATGAAGATGCGAGCCTTTTTGTTGTAAGAACGGGGGAAATCAAAATCTCGTGATTTCGTGACGACGTGATTTCGTGAATTCGTGACGACGTGATCTCGTGATCTCGAGGTCAGGTGATCTCGAGGTTTCACCCCAAAAATCAACGGCCTTACTTAGCAAGCTTTCTTAGCCTGATCAACGACTGCTTTGAAAGCAGCGGGTTGATTCATAGCGAGGTCAGCGAGCGCTTTGCGGTTGATGACGATACCGGCTTTCTTGAGGAGTCCCATCAACTGGCTGTAGCTCAGTCCTTCAAGGCGAGCAGCAGCGTTGATACGCTGGATCCAGAGAGCACGGAAAGTGCGTTTTTTGTTCTTACGATCGCGGTAAGCATACTGCAAACCTTTCTCCCATGTGTTCTTTGCTACGGTCCATACATTGGCACGACCACCAAAGTTACCACGGGTGAGCGACATGATCTTTTTGCGACGGTTGCGCGAAGCAACGTGATTTACTGATCTTGGCATTTCTCTTGTCCTTTCACTTTAATGGTTCATACTTAACGAAGCAGCAGCATCTCACGTACGGAGCGCAGGTTCGTTTGATCAACTAACGCAACATGAGTGAGGTTGCGTTTTTGCTTTTTAGTCTTCTTCGTCAGAATGTGACTTTTGTAAGCGTGCTTACGCTTAATTTTACCGGTTCCGGTAAGCGTGAAACGCTTTTTAGCACCGGAGTTCGTTTTTACCTTTGGCATTTTGTAATAAAATATTTAATAGTTAATAATAAAGTCTCGGGCAGCCACGCGCACCCGGCGCGTAAATAAGGTAGGCCCTACGACTTGTAGTATTCTTATTTTTGGCTTTTAGGGCTGACGAACATGATCATTCGCTTACCCTCAAGGGTCGGCACATTGTCCGCCTTTCCGTAATCTTCGAGGTCGGCAGCGAAGCGTGCGAGGAGGAGTTCGCCTTGCTCTTTGAAGACGATGGAACGTCCGCGGAAGAAGACATAGGCTTTCACTTTGTTACCTTCTTTGAGGAACTCCTGAGCATGTTTGAGTTTGAAGTTGTAATCGTGGTCATCGGTTTGTGGACCGAATCGGATTTCCTTCACCTCTTGTTTCTTTTGGTTCGCCTTAGCCTCTTTTTGTTTTTTCTTCTGGGCGTAGAGGAACTTCTGGTAGTCGATGACACGACATACAGGAGGATTGGCGGTAGCAGCAATCTCGACGAGGTCGAGGTTCTGTTCATCCGCAATCTTCATTGCTTGTTGGTACGAGTAGATACCTTGCTCTACGTTATCGCCAATGAGGCGTACCTGCTGGACGCCGCGGATTTTCTCGTTGATACGATGCGGGTCCTCTTTGATAACTCGACCACCGCGTGGTCTGGGAGTAATAGTTGCTATAGTTTTAGCGTTTATATATTAATACTATGCTTCTCGTGTGCGCACAAAATGCCCCACCATCGAAAAAGCGCACAAAATTACAACAAATTTTTGATATATGCAAGAAAATTGCATTTTTTTTCACTTTTTTTTGCAATTATTTGCGCGCGTGAAATATTTTTTGTATCTTTGCACGCTATTTTGAGTATAAAAATGAAAAAACATATGAAAAAGTATTTAGTATCCCTGCTTGCGGTAGTAGTTATCGCTCTGACCGGCTGTAAAGAGACACCGGCGATCAATGCTCCTGGTGACAACAGCAAGAATCTGGATTCGATTCCTGTGATGATAGCCGATACCAACGGCATAGAGATCAGCGTGGACAGCGCGATAGCGATCTGCAACATGCTCCCTGATAACGGAACGACGGCAGAGGTGTACAAGTTGACGGGAATGGTAGTGGGTAACACGACTCATCCGTACGAAGTGCCCTATACCCGCCGGGACATAAACATCAGCCTGTCGGACAACAACGCCGTTACGAGTTTGGCATGTTACTACATAAAGAACATCAACAACATCAGTTTCCGCAAGAGCGAAGAAGTGCCTTTGACAGGAAGCAAGGTAGTGGTATGCGGCGTGCTGACGAAGTATGTGAGCGGCAGCGGCAAAGTGACTCCGGAGTTGAAGAACGGCTTCATCGTACGCGTTGATTCGATGGTAACACCGAGTTTCAAAGGTTGCCCGGAGCCGAAAGAAGGCGAGATCAGCGTGAACAAAGCCATCGAGATCTCGCAGACCATCGCAGACACCAAGACCTCAGGCACGACTTATTCCATCCGCGGCGTGGTAGTGACAGCCGATATGCCCTCTGCAAGCGATTTGCTGAACAACGGCAAATACACATTCTCGATCACTTCGGACGGAAAGAAATACGCCACCTGCTATCAACTGAAAGGCAAGGGCGACATGCCGTTCACCGACTACAACCAGTTGCAAATCGGCGACACGGTGCTCGTAAAAGCGCCAATTCAGAACTATCACGGCATCTGCGAACCGAGGGACGGATATGTAGCCGAGTCGAGCAACCCGAACTTTTGAGATTTGAGAATTGAGAATTGATAAATCAAATAAAAAATTTATTATAAAAAATGGCAAGTTTACAAAGAATTAGAAATCATGGCGCGCTGTTGATCACGATTGTGGGTCTCGCCATGTTGGCATTCATCCTCGGAGACTTTTTGAACTCCGGAAGTAGTTTCTTTAACCGCAGTCGCGAGAACGTTGGTGTAATCGAAGGACAGAAAGTTCATTACACCGAGTACGAGGCTGCCAAAGAGCAGTTAACGGAAGTGTATAAGATCGAGACCGGTCGTAGCGATTTTGACGAAGACATGCACAGCCAGATCCGTAATCAGGTATGGAACATGTTTATGATGGATTACACGATGCGCGCGCAAGCGGAAAAGATCGGAATGGACATTACCAAAGACGAGCTGAGCGAGTTGTGCATCGGCAACAACATTCACCAAGTGATCCGTAGCCGCCGTGCGTTCGCCGGTGAGGACGGTCAGTTCAGCCGCGAGGCAGTAATCGGTTTGCTGCAAGCTATTAACCAGGAAGGCGCAGACGCAGAGCAGAACGCGAACCTCAAACAAGCCAAGACCTATTGGTTGTACTGGGAGAAGGTGGTTCGTATCAGCTACATGCAGGAGAAATACACGAACCTGCTGCAACACCTGCTCAAAGCGAACACGTTGGATGCAGAGTTCGCGTTCAACAGCCGTCAGAACGGTTTCAGCGCAGAGTACGCCATGAAGCCTTACTACAGCATAGCTGACAGTTTGGTCAAAGTGAGCGACAGCGACCTCAAGAAACTGTACAAACAACACAAAGAGCAATACAAACAGACTCCGAACCGCGCAATCAAATACGTAGCGTTTGACATCGTGCCGAGCGAGGAAGACTTCAAGGCCGCAGAGACGCTGATGCACAATCTGCAAGAGGAGTTCAAGACCGCAGAGGACGTAAGCCTCGTGGTAAACACCAATTCGGACGTTATGTACGACGGTCGTGATTTCTCGGAAGAGACCGTTCCGGCTCAGTTCAAGGAGTTCGCTTTCGCCAAGGGAGCCAAAGCCGGCGATTGCACCGAGATCCTCTTTGAGAACAATACTTACGCGATGGCTCGTATCATGCAAGCCGGTTATTCGATGCCGGATTCTGTAGAGCTGAAGGCTATCGTTGAGGACGGCGAGGATCAGGAGTTAGGTTGGTTCAAGGCTGCAGATCTGCCGAAGAACATTGCCGAGAAAGCATTGGCAGGCAAACGCGGCGAGAAATTCACCGTAGCACAAGGTATGGGTGAGCAGACATACGAGATCATGGAGATCGGCAAACCGACCCCGAAAGTGAAGCTGGCTATTTTAGCTCGCGAGGTAACTCCGTCCAGCAAGACCTATTCGATCCTCTACAATCAGGCAAAGCAGTTCATCGTGAACAACAACAATGCCGAGGCATTGGAGTCAGCCGCTCAAGAGCAAGGTTTGGCAGTTATTCCGCAATACAACCTGACCAAGACCACCGACAAGGTAGGTCAACTCAAATCGAGCCGTCCTATCGTTCGTTGGGCATTTGAGGCGAAAGAGGGTCAAGTATCGGATGTATTCGAGTGCGGTCAGCAGTTCATCGTAGCCGCCCTGACAGAAGTGAACGACGGCGAGTACCGTTCGTTGGAGGCTGTTCGTTCGGAGTTGACTTACGAGGCAACCAACAATGCCAAAGCTGCTTACATTGCTAAAGAGCTGAAAGGTATTGAGAGTTTGGAAGCAGCCGCAGAGAAGTTGGGTCAGAGCGTACAACACGCCGACCGCGTCAGTCTGGCAGACAGCCGTTTCGGCAATGCCGGCATGGAGCCTGCAGTGATCGGTAAGACCGTAGCACAAGGCGAGAACGCATTCAGCGGCGCTATCAAAGGTAACATGGGCGTGTTCGTTGTTAAGACCGGTGCAGCCAACAACCAGCAAGGCGAGTTCAACGCCGAGAGCGAGAAAGCACAGCTGGCAAGCCGCTTCGCTTATCTGCCTTATCAGGCAATGCAACTCATCGAGGACAAAGCGGACGTGACCGACAACCGCGCTAACTTCCAATAAGCCTATATGCGCACACGCGTGCGTAAATATATAAGGTGAAGTTGAGAGTTGAGAGTTGAGAGAAGTCGTCTAGTAGCAAGTTGAAAGTTGACTTTTAGTGGAAAGTAAAAAATCAATATCTCCGTGGGTGTGGGTACCGACGTTGTACTTCACAGAAGGCATACCCTATTTCTTAGTAAACAGCATCTCTGTGATGCTGTTTGCTAAAATGGGTGTACCCAATGATCAGTTGGCATTCTTCACCACCCTGCTCTATTTTCCTTGGTTTCTGAAGGGATTGTGGAGTCCGTTCGTAGATGTACTGCGGACAAAAAGATGGTGGATTGTGACGATGCAGGCGCTCATGACCGCATTGTGTATCCTATTGACGCTGACGCTTCCTCATCCATCGGCAGAGATGATTGCGGCGAAAGAGACCTCGGTGGGTCTGTTCCGCTGGACACTCATCTTCTTTATCATCACCGCTTTTGCGTCAGCGACGCATGACATCGCCGCCGACGGCTATTACATGATCGCGCACGACACGAAGAGCCAAGCCGCTTTTGTGGGTATCCGTTCAACGTTCTACCGCATTGCCATGGTGTTCTCGCAAGGCGTGTTGGTGTATGCCGCCGGTTATATTGAGAACCAAACCGGCAATATTCCTCTCTCGTGGCAGGTAACTTTAGGTATGACCAGCGTTATTCTGCTGTTGGTCACCATTTATCATTGTTTTGCGCTGCCGAAAGTTGAAAGGGAAAAACAAAAACAAAACCCCTTCCCGACCTCCCCCACAAGGGGAGGAGAAAGAACTCCTAATGGTGTATGGAGAGAATTGGGGCAGGCATTTGCTACTTTCTTTACCAAGCCAGGTGTGGGTCTGGCGATAGCCTTTATGCTGTTGTACAGGTTGAGCGAAGGGTTTCTGGTCAAATTGAGTCAGCCGTTCCTAATTGATGCCAAAGAGGCGTTTATCCGCGATGGTCAGGTGATCGGCGGCGGTTTGGGGCTGAGTACTGACACGGTGGGACTGCTGTACGGCACAATCGGTGTCATCTTCCTGCTTTTGGGCGGTATATTAGGCGGTATTTATATCTCCCGCCGGGGCTTGAAACGCTCGATCTGGCTGATGGCCGCCGCGCTGACGTTACCGAGTTTCGTGTATTGCTACCTGAGTATGGCGCAACCGGAGTCCCTGTGGCTCATTGGCACTGCCGTCAGTTTCGAGCAGTTCGGCTACGGATTCGGTTTCACGGCGTATATGCTCTATATGATGTATTTTTCAGAAGGCGAGTACAAAACCGCCCATTATGCGATCTGCACCGCTTTCATGGCGCTGAGTATGATGATCCCGGGATTTGTAGCCGGCAGTTTGGAGATGGCGGTTGGCTACAGTACGTTCTTCTGGATCGCCAATGCGTGCAGCATAACAACGTTTATAATCACGTATTTTGTGTGGAAGAAACTGAAAAGTTGAGAGTTGAACGGCACGATTGGTTCGCGCAATGATGCGCGAAAAGTGCACAATGACAATAAATAATTGAATTATGAATAAGCGAATTATACCTGATGCCATAACGAGTTGCAATCTGCTTTGCGGCGGAATAGCTGTTTTCTTAGCGACACAAGGTGCTTTTATCTGGGCGTTTGTGTTCATACTCGGCGGTGCTTTCTTTGACTTTTTCGATGGTCTGAGTGCCCGTTTGCTGAAAGCTCCAAGTCCGATCGGCGTGCAGTTGGATTCGTTGGCGGATGACATCACTTTCGGTCTCGCGCCGGCGATGATGCTTTTCTGCTGGCTTCGCCCGGTATTAGGTTGGTGGGCAGGTCTGGCTCTGCTGATGGCGGCTTTCTCCGCCCTGCGGTTAGCCAAGTTCAACGTAGATGAACGCCAGCACGCTTCTTTCATCGGGCTCGCTACCCCGGCTAACGCAATCTTCTGGGGCGGCATTTGCTCGCTGCCGGTTTCGGTCATCGCCCATGATTGGATGGGTTGGTGCCTGATCGGTCTGTCGTTTGTGAGTTGCTGGCTAATGAATGCAGAGATACCTTTCTTCAGTTTCAAATCATTCAAGACGCAGAAATTGGAGGTTATTTCTTTCCTTGCAGGCTGCGTGATCCTCGTTGCCTTTTGTGTGGTAAAAGCTATTAAAACCGGACATATAGAGTTTGCCCTCTTCAGCGGTACTGCATGTATCCTTTGGTACGTGGTGATGAATCTGCTGATTGCATGCACAAAAAAGCTATAACCTCTGCTAATCTGTACCGCCATGAAAAGACCTCTCTTCCTTATTCTCGCATCCCTTTTCTCCCTCGGCTCATCGGCGGAGGAGATTCCATTCGGCTATTACGATGCTATTAACGGCAAACAAGACTCCGTACTTAAATCTACGCTGAGCCAGATAGTGCGTGGCGGCGAACGATATGAGTACGGTACGAATCAATATCACAGCACGAGCAATCCGCCGGAGTGGCAGAAAGGCGATTTAAAGGCGTACGGTACATGGCAAGCGCTTCCTTTTACGGATCATAAACCGGGTACGCAAGGCGGTGTGTGGGATATGTATTCTAATTGTGTGCGTTATTATCCCAATAAGTTAGGCGACTCCGGCTGTTCTCTTAATATCGAGCACTGTTTGCCTAAGAGTTGGTGGGGCGGCGAAGAGAACGAGGCATACAAGGATCTGTATAACCTCAATCCCTCCGATCAGCGCGCAAATAGCCAGAAAAGCAATTATGCGCCCGGACATGTGACAAAGGGCGATAAGTTCAATAACGGTTCGTTTAAGATGGATGCTGCCAAGAGCTCGAGGTATGGTTATATATGTTGGGAACCGGCAGAGGAGTACCGCGGAGATTTCGCGCGCACCTATTTTTATATGGCTACCGCCTATGAATACTTGACGTGGACGGCTTATGCGCAGTATATCAGCGGCGCAAACTATTTGATGTTTTCCGACAGTATTCAGAAAGTGCTGCTGGATTGGCACAGAGCCGATCCGATAAGCGATAAGGAGCTTTGCCGGGCAGATGTTATTTCGGATATTCAGGGCAACCGAAATCCTTTTATCGACTACCCGGAATTAGTGGAATATATCTGGGGGGATAAAAAAGGTCAAGTTGTTGATTTAACCCAGTTATTATGTGCCTTTGAGTCAGGGCGCTGTCCGGAAGATGCCGGAGAGCCTGATCCGCAGACTTATGATACGATCATCCATCTGCCGGCTATTACAGCCGCCTTGGTCAATGCCATCCCCGGCGGAAGTGCCAACAGCGGTATTCAGTCCAACGGGAATGCGTCTATCACGATGGGAAAAAGCGCAACGGACGGAGAGATTTCTTTTTCGGGTCTGACATTGCAAGACAGCGCTATTTTAGCCTTCCGTGCTTCGCCGTATAATAGTGCCTCCAGCATGCAGTTAGATATCTATTACAATAACACTTTGGATAGTTCGATCCTCGTAACGGTAGCGCAAGAGACGCGTCACGAAATACGATATAGGCTTCCGGTACCGCCGAACGTGACCGATATTCGTATCGTTTCTGTCGGCGGCTCAACCTCCAAGCGCGCGTGTATGCAAGAATTATACCTACTTTCGCCCAACGAACCAACCGGTATTCACAACATAGAAACAGATGCGCCTGCACGCAAGGAAATACGCGATGGCCAGATCGTAATTATCCGCAATTCGTCAATTTTTACACTTTTAGGGCAACCAATTCGTTAATGTGTCAATATTTCCACATTTTTCGCGGAAATGTGCACGCGCGCGTAAGAAAAAAGCAGTAACTTTGCAGGCGATTTACAATGAAATCATTTAACTATTAAAATCATATGAAAAAACAACTCTTAAAAACTATGCTTTGCGGTCTTCTGTTGATGCCGATTATGGGCGCACAAGCGCAAAGTACTGTTCAAGATGGTCAATCGACCGAAGGTAAAGATTTCTGGGTAACCTTCATGCAAGCCGACCAAAAAACGAGTGACAAAGCTCCTCTCTCTTACGCAGGCGGCAAATACAACCCGATGGAGTTATCGCTGTCTATTTCTTCCCGCGAGGCTTGTACGGTAACCATTGAGAACCCCTATACCGGATTTTCCCAGAAAGTGGAAGTTGCGGCGAACCAGATGCAATTAGTGCAACTGTATAACGGTCTTCCTGTAACCACCCCTGCCCGTGAGGAGATGTCCACCACCGGAAAAGTATGCTACGCCGTTAACTCGGAGCAAGTAGATACCTGCGCGCTTCACGTTACAGCTACTGCAAATATTGCGCTTTTTGCGACGAACTACAAGAAAGCCACGTTCGATGCCACCAACGTGCTTCCTACTCCTTCGTTGCTCAAAGATTACGTTATACAGACCTATACTCCTTCCGATCACGGCGGTACGGCGCAAGGTACGCATTTTGCTATTATTGCCACCGAGGACAACACCACCGTTTGGTACACCCCTTCCGTGCTGACCCCAAAATACAGCGAATACCGCACTTATCTGAATAATAAGAACGACCCGTTTGCCGATCCCGAGCAAGTAAAAGCAGACTCCATCAAATGGAGCGGTTTCGTTATTGGCGAGCACACGGATTCCGTAGTGCTACAAAAGGGTCAAGTTTATTATGTTTGGACCGGAGAAGGCGAAGGAGAGGACTACGACTTGAGCGGAACGGTTATCAAAGCGGATAAGAATATAGCCGTGTTCCAAGGAAGCCCGCACCTCAATATCCCGTATAAGAAAAAACAACGTGACCACATTTTCTCTCAAGCCATGCCGACCCAATATTGGGGCAACACCTTCGTACTGACCGCTTCGGCATCCCGTCCGGCGGACATCATCCGTATCATGGCTCTGAATGACGAAACGGAAGTGCGAGTTAACGGAAACTTAGTGCATACCTTTGATTTTGCTAAGGAGAAGAAACATTTCTGGGAGTTTGAGATAGGTACAAACGGCACTTATGCCAAAGACGGAAGTTGTGTTGTCACCACTTCCTGCCCCTGTGCTACCCACTTGTTTATCGTGTCGCAAGAGTATTATTCCAAGACCGACGGCGACCCGGCTATGCTTTGGATCAACCCCATTGAGCAACAGATCGATCAGATTACTTTTGCCACTTATGCCAGTAGCAATGGTACCACCAGCCACTATGTGAATATCGTTACCGATCAACCGAACACCATTACGTTGGACGGTTCGTCTATTGGTTCTGATTTCAAGCAAGTTAGCGGTTCGGACACCTATTACTACGCACAGAAATCGCTGGGCAGCACAGCTACATCCCACACGCTGAAGAGCGATGGCGCTAATTTCATCGCCCACGTGTATGGTTTTACAGCGAATGAGTCTTACGGCTATTCCGCCGGAGGTGCCACCAAGCCGCTGACGCAATATATCACCATCAACGGTCAGATCTTCACGCCGGATTCAAAAAACATCCTCTGCGGTGATGACACCATTCGTTTTGCTTGTCACCCGGACTACGAGTACGAAAAGATCGAATGGTATTTCGGCGACGGCACATCGAACTTGGAGAACAAAGACTCCGTTCCTCATGAGTACGAGATAGCCGGTGTTTACAATGCATATGTGCTGATTTACAGAAACAGTACGAACGTCTGTGTCGGTCAAAACGCCGTAGACAGTATTCCTATTACCGTAAATATCGGTAACTTCAAAGTAAATATCAAAGAAGAGAAAATGCCGGAGTGTTCCTTGGAAGGCGACGAAGTGGATTTCTTGGTTTATTTGGACAATCCTGCCGGTGTTTCGCTAACCAGTGACAGCGTTCAGTTCACTTTCTCCAAGGCGGCAAAGGATGCCGGTTTCAGTATGGACAAAGTGAAGGTTCAAGGCGACACCTTGCTGATCATCACACTTCCTTCCGGAGCCAAGAACCGCACGCAATACGACTTGCATCTGCATATCGGCTCGGAATGTCCGAACAGCGTATTAGACAAAGACTTAGCTATCACACCGACTTTTGACATCCCTGTTTTGGCACAACGTTATAACAACGTGCTCGGTGTGCTGAAAGACTCGTTCCCGACACAGGAACTGACGAATTTCGTATGGTTCCATGACGGAGACACCGTTCCTAACCAAGAGACTTCGGTGCTCTATCTGGACGAGAAAGACCCGAAAAACAATGGCGAATACAAAGTTTGCTTCACCATCAAAGAGGAAGGCAAAGCAGATATCAACTATTGCACCTGCCCGATTCAGTTTACAGCCAACAGCAAGCAACATGAGTTTGAAGCTAATCCGGACAGCCTGATCGTAACGGCTACATATATCGCAGCCAAGGGCGGCAAGGTGTTTGTCAATATCGATTACAACGGAGAAACGAACATCAACTGCTATGCGGAATGGTACGATGTCAGCGGACGCGCCGTAGTTGGAGGCAAATATGAGAACCTGCCCGACGGAGGATGTACCATTGATGCACCTGCCACGGAAGGTCTCTACCTGCTCCGTGTTGTGACCGGGAAAGGTACCCGTAGTTTCAAATTTATTGTTAACAACTAATCGCAAAGGAGGAAAGAAAAATGAAAAACGTATTTTATAACTTATTGATTGCGACAGTTGTACTGAGTCTGAACTGCGCACCGGTAGCCGTTTATGCAATGCCGAACCCTGTTCCGGCTACTCAAACCGACAAGCAGAAAGCTGCTGAGAAGAAGAAAAAAGAGGCGGAGAAAGCGAAAGCACAAAAGGCTAAAGAGAAGGAAAAAGCCGCAAAGGCCAAAGCCAAAGAGAAAGCCGCCAAGGAGAAAGCCAAGGCGCAGGCAGAAAAAAACAAAGCGAAAGCGCAAGCCGACAAAGAGAAGGCAGCTGCACAGGCTGAGAAGAACAAAGCCAAAGAGCAGGCTGACAAAGAGAAGGCGGCAGAGAAAGCACAGGTTCAGCGTGAGAAAGAAGCTGCCGAGCGCGCCAAAATAGCTGCTCAAAAAGAGGAAGAACGCGCCAAAGCAGCAGCACTAAAAGAGGAAGAGCGCGCGCGTAAAGAGGCGCAGGAGAAAGAACTGCAAGAGAAACAAGTACGCGAGTATGAGAAACAATTAGCGGAATTGGAGAACCCCAAACCCGAACCTGTTTCGTTCTTGAACATCGGTCTTCGTGCCGGTTATTCGGCAATGATGGATAAGTTCCAAGGCTCATACATGGGCGCAGGAACGCTTAATCAGTCGAACGCGCTGCAACAACTCAAAGGCGGCGGCGGAGCCGGTATTGACTTTTCATACAGTTTGGCATACCTGCATTTTATGTTTGAGACCGGACTTGATGTGCGTTTCCTCAATTCGACATCCGCTTACGGTTTTACCGTCAACCGTCCGGACCTCACTTACGGCGCAACGTACAGCTATCTGTTTGATAACCTGGTAGAGAGCCGTAATATGTTGGGCGTTGGCATTCCGGTAATGTTCGGTGCACAATTCGAGCAGTTCTATTTCCTCTTGGGAGCCAAAGTACACTATAACCTGCCGATGGGTTACAGCCAGAAGGGCAAATACGATATCGTAGTAAATGACCCGGCGTTGGTAGAGCCTTACGGTATGGGTATTCACGAGATCAACGGTCAGACCAACACCAAGATCGCGTTCAAACAGCCGGACATCAGTCTGGCAGCCGAGATCGGTATCGACCTCGATGATTGGTTGCAAGCTGAACCGGATCCGAAGAAGAACGCCAAGGTTAAACCGGGTCAGAGACTGCCTTTCGGACGCGAGTATGTCCACTATCGTGTGGGTCTGTTCGCTGAGTACGGCGTGCTCAATTCGAACGGCACACAGGCGGCTAATCCGACGGATTTTGCAGCCAACGACGTGCTTGTTCAGAAAACCAACACCCTTTTGGCAATGAACGGCAACACGGTGCTCAACAACCTCTTTGTGGGAGCCAAGTTCACGATCCAGTTCGAGATTCCGGGCAAGAAACCGAACCAACTGACGCCGCCGGCTTCGTTCGCTTACTACAAAGTGGTGAATGCAGACAACCAAGAGCCGATTGAACTCGCATTTGTAGAGACCAAAGAGGCTTCCGGCAAAGTGGCAATGCGCGAGAAACAGATCAAAGCAAAAGGTGCTAAACAGCGTCATGCACCGGGTCTGTACACCACCAAAGTACGTGCAGAAGGTTATTATGAGGAGACCCAAAGTTTCGAGATTGAGAAAGTGGGTGTAACCAAATATGTCACCATCGCCATGCGTCCGCTGCCTGTCTTCCGTGTTCGCGTAACGAACGCAGAGACCGGAGCAGCTATCCCGGCACATATCCAGATCATGCAACGCAACGCTGCCGAACCGACTTACACTTTAGCGACCGATTCAGCCAGCGGTTCCGCACGTACTCGTCTGGATGAGGGATTGCAGTATAACCTCCACATCGAGCAGATGGGTTACGAAGCAGTAGATATGCAGATTGCGAATGTTGGCGACTCAATGAATATCGCCCTCAAACCGATCAAGAAAGGTGAAGTATTCATTATGAAGAACATGTTCTTCGCCACCAACAAGACCCGCATTTTGGCGATCTCCGAAGCGTCGCTGCAAGACCTCTATATGTACTTGGAGCGCAACCCGCAGATCCGTATCAAGATCGTAGGTCACACCGATAATATCGGTAAAGACGCCGCAAACCAGAAGTTGTCCGAAGGTCGTGCTAACGAGGTGAAGAAAGACCTCATCGAGCGCGGTATCGCTCCGGAGCGTTTGGAGGCGGAAGGTCGCGGTGAAAGTCAACCGATCGACACCAACGACACCGAAGAAGGACGTCAGAACAACAGACGTGTAGAGATCGAGATACTATAACACATAGCCAAATCAGACTAACGAGACACTATCGAGACACTAACGAATCGGGAGTATTTCGAGAGTATATTGAGAGTATATTGAAAGAAAATAAATATTACATATATGAAAAAGCAACTAAAATCATTATTGCTTATCGTGCTTTTGGCAGGAATGACGATCCCCGTTTGGGGTCAAACCTCCACACAAGGTAAGGAATTCTGGGTATCGCTTGTACCCGGTCAATACGCAGAGGGCGATGTACCGAGCAAACAGAAAGCGAGTGATTCCAACAACAAATTCAAAGCCTATATCGCAATTTCTGCACAAAAAGCTTGTAATGTCAAAATTAGCAACCCAAAAACAGGTTGGTCTTACAACGTAGCCGTTAATGCCTATGAATGGAAAGAAATAGGTAAAAACGGCGAAATACCTATAGAACAATGGTACACACCAAATGCGATGCCAACATCTGAACAGGTCTATAATTTGGGATTGAAAGTAGAATCAACGGAAGATGTATCTGTGTATTGTTCTTTGCGGTGGGGTTTTAGTGCTGATGCAACCAATATACTTCCGACTACTGCATTACAGTCAGAATATATCGTGCAAACATACGAAGCAATAGAGCAGGACATAACATTTGATGGAAATAATGCCACTACTCCTAAAACCGATAATAATGATTTTAACGGAGTGCAAAAAAATAGTTTCACTATTCTAGCAGCAGAGGATTGTACAGTTGACATTGAATTATCCGCTCAAACATCTGGCGGCAAATCAGGAAAAATTGAAAATATAGCTCTTAAACAGGGGCAAGTGTATCATGTGTTGAGTGCCGTAAACCAATCACTTAGTGGCAGTCGAGTCAAAGCCCGTGACGGAAAGAAAATAGCCATCTTTGCCGGTGCTCCTTCTACTCGTGTGCCAAACACTTTCTCTGATCGCGATATGTTATATGAGCAGCTCTTCCCAATTGATTATTGGGGTAATAACTTCGTTGTAGCAAGGTCAAAACAAAAAGATGCAAACAGAATCATAATAACTGCCCAAGAGGATAATACAAATATCACTATCTTTGGTCAATACGACCCGTCCACATCTAAGTTTGAAGATCACACTATCCTTAAAAACTACTCATTAACCTTGGATGCCGGTAAATCCTATGAATTTGAGATGTCAGCAGGATATGCAGACAGTAGATGGGACAAAAAGCGTTCAGCTTTCAAAGGTATTACGGTTATTGATTCTGCCGCATTCATTTCCACATCCTGCCCGTGCGCTGTCATATCGTACGATGTGGGAAATAAATACGTAAGATCTGATGCTACCGAAGTAGCGAAGAATTCCAGCGGAGAAAATTGCGGTGCTCCTGCCATGACATGGATTGCTCCAATAGAACAGATGATGACGGATGTAGTATTTGGTGTAATGGGTACGGATGAAACGACCAAGCACTTTATCAATATAATTGCTAACTCCTCAGATATACAAAACGTAAAACTGAACAATGTAGCACTCGATTCCTATTTCCAACCGGTAGAAAGTAATCCAAGTTACTCATATGCCCGTATCACACTAAGAGAAACAGTAGCAGACGGTAGCAACCCGTTTTATCATTTGGAGAGTAAGCTCGGTTTTATCGCTACTGTATATGGCAACGGGCACAACGAAAGTTACGCGTACACAGCTGGTTCCAGTACCATAAAACGAGGCGTGAAAATCGAGGGTGTTAAGTTTATTGACCAAATGCGCGGAGAAGAACCTTTCTGCGTGGATGATGTACTGCAATTCGACCCGAGGGTTAGTACGGATATTATTGACCAAGTAGTGTGGGATTTCGGTGACGGTATCACAGAAACCACTACCATAGATGAAGGCATTGTGGCAGAACACCAATACACCACACCGGGTTGGTATGATGTCACCGCATTGATCTCGGCACACAAAGAGTGCCCGCTTTCCACCTATCCGGCGGAAGAGATTCATTTCTCTTTCTATGTCGCGCGCGCAGACACTTCATATGTAAACCCGGGACACGATTGTCTCTCGCTCGAAGAGCAAGCAACCATGACCGATGAAGAGATAGCCGAACTCCTCTCATCTATGCATAACGACACTTTGAATAAGGATACGCGTGAGAACTGCTACGACCCCGTTTTCATTCAACCAACGGTATATGGCATTGACACGTACCGCGAGTTTGAAGAGCGCGCCGTACGAGACAGCGTGAAGATCGGCGACAAATGGTATTACGCGCAACCGGGGGTACAGGACATTCCGGACACTATTCCTAATTCATGGGGATGCGATTCGATCATGTTGTACCACATGCGTATCACCACGAGTCTTGATTTTGCGCTCAATGAACAGAGTGCAGAGACTTGCGAAAAAGAGGATGTGTCAGTTCCGTACACCTATCGGAAAGGCGAAATAGGCGAAGTTTGGATGATTGACGTAGCGCACCCCGATAAGCCATACGAGGTGGAGAACTTACCCACCACATTAGGTACCGGCGACATCGTTCTGCCGGCGGCTCAACTCAAAGCCGGTAAGTACAATATGGAGTTGTGTCTCGTGGATGCTGTCTTTGGGGATACTGTCGTTTGTCCGTTTACGCTGTTAGTGCTCTACCCTGCGGACATCTTCAAGATCAAGTTCGGCAATGTGTTAGCGGTGTATAACTCCAAGTACAACGGCGGCTATAACTTCACCGGCTTCCAGTGGTTCATGAACGGCGACACCATCCCCGGTGCAACGCAATCCGTTTATCACTCCGACAGCCTCTTTACAGTGGGCGATGAGTTCTACGTGGAGTTGACTGACCAGAATGGTATGAAACTGCAATCTTGTCCGCAAACTCTGACCGCTACTTCTTCCGTGAGCGAAAAGAAAGACGTACCGGCAGAAAAGATCCTCCAAGACCGCCATCTCTACATCCGCAAAGATGATGCACTATACGACATCTACGGACAGAGAGTAAAGTGATCGGTGAATTGATGAAAGAATTTATTCGAAATAACGCAGTCTTTATAGGTCTAAGCCTGATGCTCATAGCGGCATTGGGCTTAGCCCTTTTATGGATGCCAAAAGGCGATTTGCATCTGCTGCTTTGCGATCGCCATACGCCCGCGCGCGATATATTTTATAGGTATTATACCCAAGTGGCAGAGTGGTTTCCATATGTAGTCTGCGTAGCGTTGTTGCTTTTCAGCCGCATCGGAGACGGTGTTTTTGCGACCTCGGCGCTCATTCTCTCTGCGCTGACTACGCAACTCTTCAAACATCTCATCAATGCGCCCCGGCCGCTTACATGGTTTGGTGTCAACATGCCCGATGTGCAGCTTCCGCTCGTAGATGGAGTCCGGATGAATTACTGGTTCTCCTTTCCTTCCGGTCACACCACCTCCTTTTTCGCACTATTCTTTGTGCTCTGTATCATCGTGACCAACTATCTTGCGTCCAACAACGCAAGCGATCTGACAGCAAAGCGGTCCAACAGCGTCAGCAGTCTTCTTCAAGCTCTGTTTTTTGTGTTGGCAACTTTAGGTGCATATAGCCGCATTTATCTGAGCCAACATTTCGCCGCGGACATTTTTGCGGGGGTTGTAGTCGGAGTCGTCATAACGATCTGTTGCTATGTTCTATTTTACCGTTTTGAGGATCAAAAATGGTACAATTATCGCTTTTTCAAAAAAAAATGAGGGGTAAAGTGCATTTTTTTGCAAAAAAATTTGCGTATGTCAAAAAAAAGCAGTACCTTTGCACTCGCTTTTGAAAAAGAGCTCTAAAGTCGGTAAAACGACGGGCGTTTAGCTCAGCTGGTTTAGAGC
>CAMNCW010000038.1 GCA_946534715.1 uncultured Bacteroidales bacterium
GGTTCAGGATGGTACCGCCATTCTGCGTGAGAAGATTCTCGAATTTTTCTACTGCCTCCTTTGTCTGCGGCTCAGACAAAACGGGTGTCAGAACGAAGGCAGCTTCATAATGATTTACCATTGTAGTAAATTGTTAATTTTTAATTGTTAATAATAATGTGCTTTTTTCGCGATCACGTGATCCCGCAATGACGAGATTTCTCTGTCCGCGACAAAAAGCTTGCAAAATTACTACTTTTTTTTGAATTGTGCAAATATTTTTGAAAGAAAATACATTTTTTCTTCATTTTGTTTGCTATATTTTGCAGTTTTGTCGCATTTTTGCGGCAACTTTCTCTTTCTTCTTAAATTAGCGTTTATGCGCCGCATATTTATGTGCGGTTCTCTATTCCGTTTAGATTTTCCCTGTCTATTCCGCCCGATGCCATCGGGCATAAAAAAGCAGCGACATCTCTGCCGCCGCTTTCATTTCTTCTTTTCAGGGCAATCCGATTGCCTGCTTATCATTTCATCTCTACTCCTGTGATGGTATATTTTTTCTCCCCGCGGAGGATGTAGATTTGGCCATCCTTGATGACCTTATTAATCATTGGTGATGGGTCATTGGTGATTTCGTCTATGCCTTCTCCCTTGAGTGTCGCGATGTATTGCGCTGTATAGTCTCTATCAGCATTGGCTATTACGATAGTTGGCAACCAACCGGTGAACTCATACGTGTATAGCTCATCATCCGGCCGTGTCGGCGTTTCGCCGGTGTATTCAGGCCTTTCTCCTTCAAGCACTTGCGTATTCTGCAATTCTGTGCCATCCCAGTTGAGGAAACGGATGGTATAATAAACAGGCTGTGGCGGAATTGTTCCGTCTATAGGTGCAATGTTAATCTGCTTAGTAGCATAGACTCCTGTTCCATCGGTAGCAGTAGCTTTGACGGTAACGACACCTCCTGTATTCGGAATGCAGGCTGTCAACAGACCTGTCTGGTCGATGGTTGCCAATTCGGCGCCGGAGGTGATCTCCCATTTAACGGTCTTATAGGTCGCGTTAATCGGCATCAATTCTGCATAGAGGAAGAGCGAGGGCGTTTCTGCCGTTGTAGCATAGTTGTCGTTCGCCGAATGAATCGTCATAGAGGAGACAAAGGTCACCACACGCGACTCAGCACGGTTCGCAGTATTGGAACGGCCGGAAAGTTGCGTCGCTGTAGTCATCACACGTCTCGGTGCGTCAGCAGCTTGTGTGCCGAGTACGTATTCAATGGCATATATCGGTTGTTCATCAACGGGCGCATCATCCGTGTATGAGAGAACAGAGGCAGCCACACTGGCGATCTGCGTGAGTGCATCATCAGAGGTACCACGAAGAATGTTATAAGTCACAATATTTGCACCTTGATAGCCATTCCAAATAAGGTTATAGGTACCTTCTTGCAGTCCACGGTTAATGGTCATATGTACCGTTTGATGCGGTGCACTCATCGGAACCGGAGTTCCATCAGCCATCACTCCGCGAACAGCATAACGGTCGGCTTTCTGTGCCGCGTTACTACTCAAATCCGTGTAAATGCCATCAGCCGCCGCGACCGTCGTGAGTTCAACAAACTGATTCAGTATATTGGTTTCTTTAAGTATCTGTACTTGTGGGAAGAGTGTGCTTTGCGCATCGAACTCAATCTTATGATGCCCGTCCGCATCGGCTGTCACAAGACGGATAGAAGGCAGTTGGTCTTCCTCGACTATCTGAATGGCCTGCTGAATGGTTGTAGCGCAGCCGTTGGCATTCGTTAGGGTCAATACCAAAGTGAGATTGAACGTAGTAATATCCGTTCCTATACCATCACCTGCGTGCAGGACATTTCCAGAAGCTGTCAATTGCGGATCCACATTATCAATACCGCGTGCCGTGACATCATGGTAGGTGCTGCCGATGAATAATCCCCATGCGGCTGTATGTCCTTGAGGAAGGGCAATCGTCATATCATGGTTTCGGAAGAGGACAGACGGTAACGCAACGTTTGCTTGCGCCTCATCTATTTGAATGGTACGTGTATATACTTCCGTTCCAAGTGTGAGGGTGATGGTCTTCACACCGGCTGTTTCCCACTGCACATTGTATGGACCAAAACCGGTGCCACTAAGGATGGTAGCTCCGTCAAACTCCCAAACGGGCGTTTGAGTGCTCGACTCGCCCATGTATGTAACCGTAGTAGCGACATTTGCACAAGCAGTAACAGGCGCTTCAATCACGAGTCGGTCAAAGTGGACCGATAAAGGCGTAGTGAAAGCACTCATTGAGCAACGTAAATCGATGGTCTGCAGGCTTATCTCATAATCGCCGGCAGTCAATTGGTCAGTCGGGATGAGATAACGGGTAGCGTTCACATACTCGTAGCCAGGCAAGAAAGCAGCATTGGCATGCCTTCCGTTTTGCGGAGATATAACATATGCGTCGGCGCCAGACTGGCCTGCATGCTTGACGCTGAGGTTATATCGAAGCATCTCGGTCGGAGTGTGATCATCTGTTGCCGCGTCCCATTGGATGAGCAATCCTTCCTCTGTCTGTGCAGCACGTACGTTCATCGGAGCGGTTGGAGCAAGGTTTGGGTTACCAATGACACGCGTGATGGAACCTATCGCCTCACCATAACGCGAGTTGGAAACGAACAGTTCACCCGGCATCTGAATCAAGAGGTTCGACTCGTCATTGATAAAACTTTGCGCCATCAGTCCTTCTGCGTCCATGTACCAAACATATACCGCTGTGCTGCTCATATGAATGGCTTTATGCGGAGCATTCACGGTTACATCCAGATAACCATTATTATCGACATCCACCAGCGTAAGGTCTTGCATTCGGTAATACGAATCCAGATCACCAAGCGGCAGGATAAACGGAGCTGAGAAAAACTCGTTTTGCCGGTTCCAAAGGATATAAATCGCGCCATCGGAATTGCGTTTAGCTATCAGGTCTTGATAGCCGTCGCTGTTGAAGTCCGCCAACTGCGGTTCGGAGCAGTCGTTCCTAGCGATACGTTGCTCAAACGGCACTACAACCTTCTCACCGTTCCATTCGAGGTTGAGTCCGGTATATTGCCACACATTGTCAATCGTCTCGAGTACCAGTGCATCCTCTAAGGAAGCCGTCGATGGAGTGAAGAGCGAAACCAGCATCGGGTCTTCTGCTTTAGTCGAAAGACTATTACTGCCGTTATGTGCGAGTATATAATAAGTGTTCACATCTTTTAGCAGCAAATCGACGTGTCCGTCTTTGTTCCAGTCCAGCCAGCGCACATCCCCTTTGACATTCGTATTCCAAAGAGCAATAGCTTGTGTTGCAGAATTAATTGCCGTCGATTGCATGACTGTGTTATCCGCTCCAACATAGTCGAGATAGCCGTCGTAGTTATAGTCTGCTGCATTCAGATATTGGTAGGGGAACGGGCAGTCTAATGTGTCGCCCAACGCTATGGGTAATACTGTTAATATCAACGAATAGACACTTGATTTTCCATCGGATGTTATCGTACGCATAATGTTTTTCTCTCCCGACTCAGCGAATGAAAGAGTCATCGATGTTGCTGTCTCATCCGATTTTATGGCATTGCCGTAGGACCATGTCTGCGTATAACCATCCGAAAGTGCAGGAAAAGAAACTGTCACTTTCTCGTTAAGGTTGACAGTTGATTTGCTCAGCGTAAAGTTCGGTAGTGCCACATGTTGCACCGTTGCTTCTTCAGACCATGACGAACCGGTATGTTGTGCATCGATGGCTTGAATAGCTACATAAATAGTACCGGGTGCGTAAGAGGTGAGATCGATGGTATAGGAATGGTTCTTACCCATGTTGCCGTCTAAGAAGTCGCGTCGGCTTCCATCGGCGTTTGCATGTGCTGCCAAAATCTCATTGCCGCCTGTTGTGGTACCGATACGCAGCGCGTAAGATAGATCGCACGCCGATGTATGGTCGTCTAAACTGTTGCCCCATGATACATTCAATATACCGTTTTCGTACCATAGAGCAGGTTTAGCCGGTGTGTTGGGAGCCGCATTGGCTGCTGCATTCTCCAAAGTGTTGATGCGCGTGTAGCCTACATTAAGGCCGGTTGGCCAAATTTCCATCTTACCATCTCCGTCAAGGTCTTCCGCTTCGATAGACAAGTCTTCCATCTTGCCGACATTATGTCCCTCATTTTGGCTGATATATTTGATTCTCAATAATTCCGTAATCGGGCAAACAGATTCGGGTGCTTGGAAAGTCAGATCTGCCTTACCGCGTAAAACAACGGCGTCGGTATTCTGAGGAAATATCTTTCCATCCGTGATAATTCCGTTGTAGTGGAACAGGTGGTACCTGCCTGTATAATCTGATATTTGGTCTATCTCTCCGCGGAAGGCAAGCAGATCCAGCCAGCCATCTCCATCCACATCTTGGCAGTTGGTAAACCATAGTTTCTGAGTGCCATAATTGGCGTCTTTCTGCGTAAAATGTCCTGTTCCATCATTGATAAAGAAACAGGTGAAAGCGGTATTCAGACTATTCTTTGCCGCAGAGAAGGTCGCTAAAATATCGATGTCGCCGTCATGGTCGAAGTCGTAGCAGTAGAGTTGGTCGTCCACAGTAGCATCGGAATAGATAGTATTGAGTTCAAATTCTCCGTTTCCGGTATAAATAGCGGTATAGACTTTGGTGCCCGGTAATACGAAGTCCAGTATTCCGTCTCCATTTAGATCTGCGGGAACAACAGCACCTCCCGTTTCTTCCTTGAGCCAACGTCCCTGACTGAGATTGAGATAAACAACACCGGTCTTCTCATCTACCAAGTCCATCAAACCGTCGGTATTGAAATCCAGTGCTTTGGTCGGCATAGCTATTGTTTTTCCGATACCCGCCGCGCGCCTTGGAGCACGTGCCAGCGACACACCGGAGAACATATTCGTCAGACCTTGCGCGTAAAGCGAATGATCCACGGAGAGCAGACCAATCGTACCATTGGAGTATGTTTGTTCCCGAGCCAGTTCGGCCCAGTTGTACTCCTCCATCATCCGTTCGTACTGTGCATAGGTATAAATGAGCATTGATTCTTGACGGAAAGTGCCATCCGCTTGACCGTATTGAATATAGAACTGATTTTGGTTGGCATTGAAGGACAGATAGTCCGGTCGACCGTCATTATTGAGGTCGCAGTTATGGAGTACAATGCAGTTACGAACTTCATTATATGATCCGTTGCTGTTGCTGACGAGCGAATTATAATAACCGTTATTGGTAACACTGAAATCGGGTACTCCGTCTCGGTTGATGTCTTCAACGAAGTTTACGAGCGGTGCACCGTATTTAGCCCACAGGGTTCGCTGTTCCTTAAAATGGTTGGTCAAATCGCTATATTGTTTGAGGGCAGTATTCGCTCCGATGAGTACGTTCTTCAGTCCGTTGCCGGTCATGTCGTACAAACGTGCGGCTTCCGGCAGGTCGGTACGTAAACTGTCATTAGGAGCAGGAGGCGTACTACCTTCACACGTCCCGATTAACTCCAGGCGGCGAATGGTCCATTGGATATTCGTTGAACCGGAATTATAACACTTAAAGGCAATAGCCGAATTGGCACCCATTACAGCCTGAGGCAACGTAATCGTACATGCCGCCCAGTCATAAGGGTTATCGTTGTCATTATAAACAGGGATGATTAGCTTGGTCCACTGTGTGGTGGTCACATCACCCGTATAATTGGCGGTTGCCCATAAGGTAAGATCCGTTTGTTCATCCCAACAATAATCCTTGTGTGCAAATGCTAGGGTAACCGATTGCATGCCTTGTAAGTATAAATCGGGTAATACAAGCCATCCTTGCCGGCCTGAGAAATCTCCGCTAATAATCGCTGTGTCGTGCCCGATTTTAAATGAGAACGTGTTCGCAGCCGAACCGACTATCTGCGTTGTATAGCCCGTCCAATCGGTCTTATGAATGTCCAGACAAGAAGACTGTGTATAGATAGCGGTGACGTGCATATCTTCGGTGACCGAAGAGAAGTCTTTATCCCACCCGGTAAACGTATAACCCGTATGTTCCGGTGGCGTAGGTGCTGTAGCTGACTGCATATACTGCACGCTATCCACTTTCAATACCGTTTCTCCGTCCATGTCGTAGAAGGTTACCGGTATAGGTACAGCGCCCGGAGACTGACAGAGTATATAGGCTTTCGTAATATCAATGGAAGAGTAGTACGGACTAATGGTCAGTTGATTGGTAGAACCGGACCAAATGACGGTAGAACCGTCTGACGTGGCACTACCCGCAGAGAAATCTGTGTCATACGCGAAATCCCAGGCATCGTCTTCGTTTGTACACTCAAAATAGAGGCTGTGAAAAGACTCGGTGGATGAAATGATTATATCGGTAGCTCCAATACGCCATTCGGGCGAAGGAAGGCTGGTAAATCTAACCGACGAAATCGTCATGTTACCAATCGAGAAATTATTGTAGGTATAGCCGTCGTTATCCCAAATAAGTTCTTCTAAGTCTTCGTGCTCTGCTACGTATTTGGCGGGTTCAAAGAGCATAAGCGTATCGCGCTCGTACACCGGCGATACTGTCATATCAAATTTAACATTATTGAAAGGCTTATCCCAGCCTATAAACTGCATACAATCGACACCGGGAGGTGGTAAGATAGGAGCCGTCGCGGCAGCGTCTTTATTGACCGTCTCTTGCTTGGCTATGCCCCCGTTCACGTCGAGGAAAGTTACCACAAACGGACCTGGACCTGTCGCTTCCATCGTAATATCCAATTGCGTGATAGCAACCGATTTACTAAAAGTAATCACAAGGCTATCCGTTTCGCCTGTCCAATAACATTTTTGTTGTTCCGTTCTACTTCCTTTCCCTTGTGTGGCCGTACCGGCAGACCACGTACTTTCTGCAAGTTCTCTGGCATTATCTGAAGTAACAGTTAATGCTTGCATTTTATAACCATCTGCTACAATGGTTAATGAATTACCCCGCCAAGCGGTTAATCCGGAAAACCGATATTCTGGACTACCCGAACTCGTTCCTTGAGAAAAGGTGAACGTTACGTCACCTTGCGAGTAAGTAGTCAAATCGTCAAAGTTATTCAGTCCTTGCTCCGTTGCCCAGCCAGAGGCTGTAACGGTCACTGTTTCTGCCTGCATTGTAACCGCCATCAGCAGTCCTAATGCCATTGTGAGAATTTGTTTCATACGCGTGTATTTTTATATTTTTATAAGATGAGTATTTTTTTAGCCATAGACATACGAAAAAGCGTGCGCTTTCGTTCGCTTCAATTTGATACTTTGAGGTCTTCGACTACCTTGACAATTCAAATTTATACACGGAAAACTCACGCTATTAACGTGAGCGTGCATAAACCGTACTTGAATTGTCAATGGACCTTTTGGTCCGTGATACTTAATGAAGTTGTCGAAGTTTCAAAGTATCAAGCTTTTCGGCTTATTACGCTTTTCTTGGCGCACGCTTGCGCCTTATGTCTTATCTTAATATATTTTTCACCGCTTTTTACGCTGTCGGCTCAGCGTTCTCCTTTTTTCCGTCCCGGAGATCGGACGATAGTCATTTAAAAACATTTACGACTGCAAAGGTACTACTTTTTTCTGATATATGCAAATTTATTTGCAAAATTCGTTCAAAAAATAGCTCTTTTGACTCTTTCCTTCCCTTATCTCCACCTGGTTTCCACCTTCTTCCAACGGATGCTCAATGGATGCTGAAAGGGTGCTCAATGGTTGCTTAACCTAACCAGAGCACCCTTTCATAACTCTTATCTCTTAACTTTTAACTCTTATCTAGTCGATCGCTCGCCCCTCTTTCAGCGCCAAACTCACTTCGTGCCTTACGTAGTCGCATAAACGTCCATAAGCCGGCTTGCCCCATTTCCGTGCACGGTACAATGTCTCATCATACTTCGCCTGCCACACAGCCCTCCGCGCCGGATCATGCAATATTGCTTTACTCACCTCAATGTAATTTTTAAAACCCTTGCACGTCGGATGAGCGGCTTTCTTTTTCTTGGTCTTCTTACTCAATTCCGGCTTCAGACACACCGCCGCTTCTTCACCGTTGCCGGGAATATGCCGCGCATAATGCCTGCTATCGATTTGCCCTTGAAAATCATCTATCAATCCTGTCCACTTAACTTTCATAGTTCGTTCTAAATTTTCTGCAAAGATACAAAAAAATTCTGATATATGCAAATTTTCACCCGCCATTTTATATAAAAAACTTTATTTTCTTACTTTTATTTGCGTATTTCAAATTTTTGTAGTAACTTTGTACCCGCAAATCATATAATACTATGAAGAAACTATTTTTGCTTATGCTTTCTGTAGCATTGTTGGCTTGCACGAGCAAGCAACCGAAACTCGAAGACGAGTGCGTTTACAGTCCCTCCAAAACCCAATTTACGTTCTGGTCCAATGCGGCGGAACAGATGGAAGTGAACATCTATGCCCAAAGCGACGATGAACAAAGCGCCAAAGTTGTTCCTTTGACCAAGGGCGAAGGTGATTTCTGGACAGCAACCGTCAAAGGTGATCTGGCGGGGAAATTCTATACTATCCGTTCGTTCCAAAACGGTGAATGGTCACTCGAATCGCCGGGCATCTTTGCAAAAGCGGTAAGCGTGAATGGTCAACGCGCAGCAATCATAGACTTTACGACTACTAATCCCGAAGGATGGGAGTATGACGCACGGCCGGAAGTGACGGACATGACCGACATTGTGGTCTATGAGACCCACCTGCGTGATTTCACGATGTCACCCTATTCGGGCATCGAGAATAAGGGTAAGTTCCTGGCTTTGACGGAAGAAGGAACCGGCGTCAACGGAGACCGTTTGGCGGCGACCGGTATTGACCATCTCAAAGAGATGGGTATCACCCACCTTCAGATCCTGCCTTTCTTCGATTATGGCAGTATTGACGAGACTCGTCTGGATCAGAACAAGTACAATTGGGGTTACGATCCGGTGAACTACAATGTGCCGGACGGCGGTTATTCGACCAACCCGTACGATCCTGCATGCCGTATTCGCGAAGCGAAAATGATGATTCAGGCGCTCCATGAAGCCGGTATCCGCGTGATCATGGATGTGGTATATAACCATACGTACGACGTCATGGGCTGCGCACTCGGCCGCGTTGTTCCGAAATATTTCTACCGCTTGAATCCCGATGGTACATATGCCAACGGTTCGGGTTGCGGCAACGAGACCGCTTCGGACCATGAGATGTATCGTCAGTTCATGGTTGAGTCCGTTTGTTACTGGGCGCGCGAGTACCATATCGACGGTTTCCGCTTTGACCTCATGGGCATCCATGACCAGGAGACCATGAATGCTATCCGTGCAGCGTTGGACGAGATCGATCCCACTATCCTGACGTACGGCGAAGGCTGGGCGGCGATGGCGCCGGCTTATCCGTATGACTCGCTCGCTATGAAACAATGGACCTATAAGATGCCGCGCGTGGGCGCTTTCAGCGACGACATACGTAATGCCCTCATCGGCTCGCCGTTTGACCACGAACGCGGTTTCGCTTCCGGCAATGCTGCGTCCGCCAAAGATGTAATGCGCGGCCTGATCGCGTGTCCCGAATGGAGCGGCGAACCGATTCAGCACGTCTCCTATATCACTTGCCACGACAACTACTGTCTCCGCGACCGCATTGATGTGTCCGCCAAAGGCGAGAGTGAAGCTACCAAACTGCGTATGAACAAACTGGCGCAGACAGCGGTGCTTGTGTCGCAGGGTATGGCGTTCATCTATGGCGGCGAAGAACTCTATCGCACGAAAAAGGGCATTGACAACAGTTATCAAAGCCCCGATTCAATCAATATCATTCCTTGGGAGAACATGTTCCAATATGCCGATTTGTGCGACTACTACCGCGCGATGATTGCGCTTCGTCATGAGCACAAGGGCTTCCGTCTGGGTTCGGCGGACTTGGTGAAAGAGCATGTGGAGTTCCTGGACACGGATAATGAGTCGCTCATCATCTACCGCATCAATAACCTTGAGGAGTTCGATTCTGCCAAATCGCTGACCGTCCTTCTCAACGGTAGCGCCAAACAGGCGAAAGCCGAAGTGCCCGAAGGCACATACACCGTTTTGGCGCACGATGCCCAAGTAGATATCTCCGGTTTAGGTCAGATCCAAGGCACGCAAGTGGTTGTAGAGCCTTATTCGGCTACTATCCTCGCGGAATACTAATCATTCAGCCTTGGATGGCTTGGAGACGGTTTTGCATCTCGAGCATTTCGTCTCGCAGGAAAGCGGCGGTCTCAAAGTCCGTCGCTTTTGCTGCGGCGAGCATGGCTTTGCGCTTATCTTCGATGGCTTTCTCCAATTTCTTGGCGTCCATCTTCTGCCATTCGGCATTCTTCCAACCGGCTTTGATGGATTCGGTCAGTTTGCGCTTCTCCTCCTCCGGGTCTTTGTACAGGCCTGCGAGGGCAGAGGTGTTGATCTCTTTCTTGATCGGCGTCGGCGTGATACCGTGCTCCTCGTTGTACTTCATCTGTATCGCACGGCGGCGGTTGGTCTCATTGATCGTTGCCTGCATCGCCGGTGTGATCTTATCGCCGTAAAGGACAGCCTTGCCGTGCACATGACGCGCCGCACGACCGACCGTCTGTGTGAGACTTCGCTGGTCGCGCAAAAAGCCCGATTTATCTGCATCGAGGATTGCAACAAGCGATACTTCCGGCAGGTCGAGTCCTTCGCGCAGCAGGTTCACACCCACCAACACATCGTATTCGCCTTTGCGCAAGTCCTCCATGATCTTGACGCGCTCGATGGTATCGATGTCGCTGTGGATATACGCGGATTTGATGCGGTACTTGCGCAGGTACTCGTCCAACTCCTCTGCCATCCGTTTGGTGAGCGTCGTGACAAGGCAGCGTTCGTTGCGATGGATGCGGAACTTGATCTCGTCCATGAGGTCGTCCACTTGGTTTTCGGTCGGACGCACTTCAATCTCCGGGTCGAGGAGTCCTGTCGGTCGGATCAACTGGTCAATGACGATGCCCTCGGAGCGGTTCAACTCATACTCATCCGGTGTAGCGGATACATAAATCGTCTGACCCGTTTTTTGCTCGAACTCATCGAACTTGAGCGGCCGGTTATCACGTGCCGCGGGAAGACGGAAACCGTACGTCACGAGGTTATCCTTGCGCGCCTTGTCGCCGCCGTACATGCCTCGTATCTGTGGAACGGTCACGTGGCTCTCGTCAATAACAAGGAGCATGTCTTTCGGGAAATAATCCAGCAGACAATAAGGCGGCGTGCCTTCTTCGCGACCGTCGAAATACCGGCTGTAGTTCTCTACGCCCGAACAATAACCTAACTCATCCAGCATCTCGAGGTCGTATTTCACGCGCTCCTCGATGCGCTTGGCATAGAGTTCTTCACCGATGGAGATGAAGTATTGTATCTGTTTGGCGAGATCGGCTTGTATCTGCTCTTTGGCGGCAGCAATGCGGTCTGCGGACGTTAAGAAGATCGTTGCCGGGGAGAGGTTATATTGGTCAAACTCTTCGAGTACCTGTCCGCTAATGGGATCAATGGTCAGGATGGCATCTATCTCATTTCCGAAGAACTCAATCCGCACGATGTAGTCTGCGTACGCTAAGGCTATGTCGATCGTGTCGCCTTTTACGCGGAAGCGCCCGCGCGCTAACTCAATATCATTACGCACGTATTGCGCGCTCACGAGTTGTTTGAGCAGCGTGTCCATCGGGATATCTGTGCCGCGCTTGAGTTCGATCACGTTCTGCGTGAAGTCCTGTGGCGAGCCCAAACCGTAAATACAACTGACCGAAGAGACGATGATCACATCCTTCCGTCCGCTCAGCAATGCCGCCACGGCGGAGAGACGAAGACGGTCTATCTCTTCGTTGATACTCAGGTCTTTCTCGATATACAGATCCGTACTGGGGATATACGCCTCCGGCTGATAATAATCGTAGTACGAGACAAAATACTCCACGGCGTTGTGTGGAAAGAAGGATTTCATCTCCGAGTATAACTGCGCCGCGAGGGTTTTGTTGTGGCTCATAATGAGCGTCGGTCGGTTCAACTCTTGTATCACATTCGCCACGGTAAACGTCTTTCCGCTACCCGTCACGCCCAACAACACCTGCGCTTCCGCGCCGGCTTTCACGCCTTCCACCAACGCCTTTATTGCCTCCGGCTGATCCCCTGTCGGTTTATATGGACTCTCTAATTTAAACATAAAAATTCACGATGAAATATCACTTATTTTTGGCCACAAAGGTACAAAAAATAATTGATATAGCCAAAAATAATTTTGTTTTTTTATTGCATTTTGTGCGTTTCCTAGGTATTTTAACAAAAAAAAACGCCACCGAAGTGACGTTTTTCCTGTCCTTTACCTCACGGCTTGTCCCGTTATGGTGTAAACCTTCTCGCCAACCTCCGCGCAGCGTCAGCGCAAGAACTGCTGCGTACAACAATAAAATGACTATGTTTCTATATATTTTCATTCAATGTATACTATTTTTTCATTTTTTAATGACTTTTTTAGAGAAAAACTTGCATATATCAGAAAAAAGTAGTACCTTTGCAGCGGATTTTGATTGAAAATCCTCAACACCACTGCGGATTTTTAATTAAAATACGCAAATACAATGCAGATATTTAAGCATAATTAATACTTTACAACTATGTTGTACCAACGCAAACAATTATTAGAGGTGGCTAAAGAGCACAGTGTATTCCTATTCGGAGCACGCCAAACAGGCAAATCCACGTTGTTAAAAACACTCTTTCCTAATGCCAAGGAGTTTGACTTATTGGATATGGAGATCAAGAGCCGTTTTGAGCAGCGTCCTTGGTTGCTATATTCTGCGTTGCAAAATGAACCGGAAGGCACGCAAGTCATCATAGACGAGATCCAACAAGTACCGGAATTGCTCAATGAGGTACATCGGCTCATTTTTCAAAAGCACCTCCGCTTTGTGCTATGCGGTTCGAGTGCGCGCAAACTTCGCCGGAAGGGTTATAACACCTTAGGCGGAAGAGCTATACCAACCTATTTGTATCCGTTGGTAAGTGCCGAGATTCCTAATTTTGACATTGACCGAGCCATCAATCATGGTTTGCTACCGCCGCATTACGATGCAGAGAATCCGTCTTTGCTGATGTCCGCTTATTTGGATGTGTATCTCAATGAAGAGATAAAAGCGGAAGCCTTGGTTAGAAACCAAACATCTTTTAACCGCTTTCTCTCTATCGCTGCCATGACAGATGGCGAGATGGTTAATTATAACAACATTGCCTCGGATTGCGGGGTAAGTGCGAACACGGTGAAAGAGTATTTCTCTATTCTTGAGGATACGCTTGTCGGGTATTATCTTCCTGCTTTTGCCAAGACGCAAAAACGCCGTGTTGTGCAGGCTCCGAAATTCTATTTGTTTGATGTCGGATTAGTAAATCACCTGCTTCATCGCGGACATTTGGAACGTGGCACCAAGGAATATGGGCATGCCTTTGAGCATTTGATCATACAGGAACTGATTGCGTATATCGGCTACACACGCAATGAGAATGTACTTAGTTATTGGCGCACCTATACAGGAATTGAGGTAGATGCTATCATTGGCAATGCCAAGATAGCTATCGAAATCAAATCCACGGAAGATGTGCAAAACAAACATCTTAAAGGCCTGCGTGCTTTTGCGGATGAATACCCGACGTGCCGAAAAATCATCGTAGCACTTGACCGTATTTCTCGCACGACAGACGATAGTATCGAAATCATGTACGTGTACGATTTTCTGAAACAGCTTTGGGACGGAAAGCTATTCTAAGTTTTTCTCCTTTATAGACCAATACGAATTTGCAGTAAGGGAATACTTCTAAACAACACACGCGCGGGGCAGATGCTCCGCGCGTGGGGATAAAATTGGAATGACCGGATGATAGGATATATCATCGGATATTTCTTACCAGACTTCGTTAGTAATAATGTTGTCCTCCAATTAAAATCATTGAATAACCTGACCTTGTGCGTTGTAACGTACGCCGTTCTTGATAATAATGAGTTGTCCGTTCTCAATTCGTTTCTCGCTCATGATACCATCAGCCGCATTGTCGATGCCTGTAGCCTGCTCGTTATTGAAGACGAAGCGTAGTTTCTTCGGTGCGTAAGCTGCTCCACCGCTGATGGTGAGGTATGCTTTGTGCGCAGGGATAGTGCCCGTGAACTCGTAGAAACCAATGCCAGTTACAGTATTGTCGGTCGAATGTTCGGAGAGGACGTAGCAGTTTGCCGGGGCAGTTGTTTCGAAGTCAACACCGTGCAGGTCATTGTCCGCGCTGATGGTAACTGCGGCTGCGTCTGTCGGGGTGAGGACTACCGATGCAGAGGTCGATTTGAGGATCACAGCAGTGTTAGCAGGCAGTACTTCGCCAGCGTTCACTACTTTTGTCAAGTTCAAGTCTTCGCCGCTGATGGTTGCTACATATGCTTCCGTGCCTACAGGGAGTTGGTATTTCTGCATCTCGTTATAGTGCGTGCTATAATAAACACCTGCATGATCCGGATCCACATTAGCTGAAATAGGATACATCGGAGTTAGGCTAAGAGCAGTCAGAGCAGCTTTAGGCTCGTCCTTCACGGCCGCAGGTGCACGTTTAGGAGCAGAAGAACTTCCATTATTATTTATGTAGATAACTACAGCTGTCTGATTGGGTACATTGTAGTTAACAACCGCCTCTCCGGCAGCCACCTGAGCAGGGGTGAAACTGTGAGCATCCGCTTCGCTTCTAATCCGTACTTTGAGTACGCAACCTTCTTGTACAGTACCGTTAACTTTGAGACTTCCCGTTCCTTGCGGAAGTTCGAAACTAATGGTGTTCTGAAGGTTTTCATTCCATCCTGGATGGCCGAAAGCGTAGCAATCCAAAGCGGCTTGCACCATTTTATCGGATATTACTTGTCCTATCTGTACTTGATGATTCACTTCATCATACGTGGCGTTGTTAGCAATAGAGCTATTTGTCGATGGGTTAGAAGCAAAGTCCACAGAAGTAGCCAAAGCAATGGCAGTCGGCTTGATGTGAACAGGGATCTCGATGAGCTTGTATTCTCCATTCATGTCTCCGTCTTCATAGCGTGCATAACGCACTCTAAATACATCATCACCTGCGGTCAGTGCGCGAAGTTTCGTCTCCGCCTGGAAGCTGGCTACATAATGTTTACGCGAACCCCAAATAGAGAAACTCGGAGCATAGCCGACCGTCGGGTCACTCTTCTCACGTAATTCCATCCATGGCATCTCTTGACCGGTTTCCAGTTCAAATTGATAGTCTTCCGGCACTAATTGACCATCGTTAGGACCACCTACGAATGCCAGCACACATTCTTTAGTTGCAGCTTTACCGAATACCACATGGATGGTAAACGTTATACTTGCGGGTTTGTACTGCTCATTTCCATCTGTATGAGCTGTAACGACTGCATCTCCAATACCGTTCACAGTAAATTCAAAACTATTACCTGAAGTTTTGGTAAGGGTAATAACGTCATTATTGGGAACGGAGTACGTCATCGTAAGACCTTTTTCAGTTGGAGTAGCCCAATCTATAAAAGGTTGATCCTGATAATACTTGACCCCATTATTCACATAGAGAAAATATTCGGTACCTGCAAGATAATATGTTCCCGGTTCAAACAACTCACCATACTTATCTTTTACGATGGTTGCCTCTGTCAGTTCATCGCCTCCATTTAAGAATTTAAGTTCCGGAACCTCTCTTGTGTCGCTTGGATCGGAATCATCTATTGTAAATGCAATGTATGTGATGTGATCAACGGATGCATTCGCCAAATCAACAGAGAAAGAAGCGTCACCTGTCCAAATAAGTTTGTTGGCAGTAGAGGTCCAACCGGACTCAGCCGGGAGATTCGTATTGTCCAAGTCAACTATACCGGCGATAACAATACGCGTCAATCTACCCGTTTCGGGAGCAAAAGTAAGTGTTCCATTTCCCCGGATAGACATAGAAACTTTGTCATTTTGACTATCGTAGAGTAACTGACAATAATCACCGTCTTCCGGAGCTGTTACAGTAGCTACAATACCTTCAATCGTCTGATTTTGTTCCGAAACTATTCCGTTATACGCTAACAGGGACAGATTGCTCTCTACAAGTTCTGATTTATCCCACTTAACATCCGCTTGAGCATCCGGATCTGCCGCAAGAGTAAACACGATGGAAAAAATCGGTCCGGAAGCGAGATTCTTAGAACTATTCGACTTCAACACTACGGACTCTGCACCATCTTCATCATCACTTGTCCATGTGAGTTGGCTATTCGTAAAACTCCATCCGGATCCCGGCACAAGATCCGGATCGGGACCTTCATAATTCCAGTTAATGACAATGCGCGTTAATCTACCTGATTCAGGAGTAAAAATGAGCGATCCGCCATCTCTCATAGAGAAACCACAATAGTTAGCAGGCTCACCTTCATACAAGAAATGACAATAATCGTTGTACGGATCCGGGCAACTATTCGTTACTCTGATTGTTTTAATCGTTCGAAATTCGTTCGTAGGGACATTGACCGTTGCGAGGTCATCTGTATTCCATGTAATCGTAGAAACCAAATGAGTCGGTACATCAGGATCCGGCTCTTCTGTTACAAAAGCAAAGTCAACGGAGGTTATATAATATACATTAGCATCAGCCAAAACTACAGAAGCAGCATTTCCTGTCCATGATAAAGTATGTTCTGAATCGTCCCAACTCCAGCCATTTGTATATATACCAAATTCATTGGTGGTGTGAATAACAATGCTTGCCAAGTTGCCAAAAGGAGAGGAGAATGTGAACGTTCCTTCATTTTCAAGATTGATATTGCCATAACTGCCATCATAAAAGAATTCGCTATTATCATCACTTCCGAGAGCGGTAGCTGTGGCTGTAATGCCATTAATCGTCTGGGACATTGGCTCGCCTTGTCCATGCCACTGAGAAATGCTGATACTTGCAAGGTCTGACAGATTCCAAGAAGTAGAAGCAGGCACAGAAACAACGGTAAAGTCGATAGAAGTAATGTAGCTAATATTGGCATAACCTTCATCGTTACCTAAAACCGCAGAAGCGGCATTACCTGTCCATGATAAAGTATGCGATGTAGTATTTTCACTCCAACCTTCACCAAATCCGGATGCGGATCCTGCTTCATCCAAGTGGATTACGATACTTGTCAGTTTACCCAAAGAAGTAGCAAACGTAATCGTACCGCCATTATCAAGAGAGATATAGGAATAATAGGGTTCTTCATAATCCCGATAATAGAAACCGCTATAATCCTCACTTCCGGGAGCGGTGGCTGTAACAGTGATGCCATTAATTGTCATGGACATTGGCTCGCCATTTCCTTGATACTGGGAAATACCGACACTTTGAACGGCGGCCTGATCCCACGTGATTTGCGTTGCCCAAGAGCTGATGGTTAGCGCCAGGAGGGCAATCAGTAATGTGAATGTTTTTCGCATAAGATTGAGTTTTTTTGTTAATACTATGAGGGTTGTCCCTCGGTTAATTATAATAATTTCTTTTCATGAATAGTGTCTGGCATCAGATGTAATGTATCCCCACCCGAAAGACATATACCCTCAGCGTGAGCTAAATACCGCAAAACTATCTTAGCCTATGGCACGATTGTTTCTTGTCCGGTAAGAGTATATACCTTCTCGCCGCGGAGGATGAAGATCGTGCCGTCAATGAGCACCTTTGTATATTGTACATTGCCACTTTGTACATTCTCCAAGCCCTGCTCTGCGCTACGACGATCCACCACGTTGGAGCGACCGGCGAGATTAGCCGCAGGCGCCCTGTTGGGGTTCACTGCAGGAACGTTAGCCGCAGCGGGGAGAATATACTCAATCGCATAGTACGGCAGGTTGTCATCCGGCGTCTGGTCGGTGTACGAGGTGTTGGATGCCGCTACCGTAGCAATCGACGTGAGCGAAGCTGGTGATGCGCCACGGAGGATGTTATACGAGGCAACATTTGCACCGGCGTACTCATTCCAGATGAGGTTGTATGTTCCATCCATGACACCCCGGCTGATAGTGAGGTGCACAGTTTTATGGATAGTGCTCTCCGGAGACTCATTGCCATCCGCCGTCACGCCGGTCAGGCGGTAACGCTCGGCTTTCTGCGAAGCGTCGGAAGAATTGTCGGTATAAGTACCGGCGGAAGCCGCAGCAGAACCGATGAGTTGGAACTCATTGAGACTGCTACCCTCCTTATAGACGTTCACGGATGCGAAAGCATCGGCATTGGTCCACGAGACTACATTATGTCCGGTGGCGTCGGTGGTAACGAGGGTGATTACAGGTATGTCGGTGGACGGCATGACGGTCACAGGCTGCGAGAAACGTACGGAGCAGCCGTTGGCGTTCGTCACCTCCAGATAGAGGGTGACTTCATGTCCGACGAGCGAGCCGATATTTCCGGCTTTCCGTACAGCCGTTACGTTGAGCCCGTTGGCTGTAAGGCGGTAGTCGAGACGCAGTACGGCACTACCACCGGAAGGCGCGGTGCTGGGCAGTTGTACGCCGGAGGCGGTAACGGGATAAGCCTCGCCGTAGTCGTCAATGAGCGCGTACCATGTATAGGTCACACCCTCGGGCACGGTAGCCGCAGCGGCAGTCCCCTCGTAGAGGACGGTCGGCAGCACTACGTTGAGTGCGCTCGGGTCGCTGATGGCGATGGTACGTGTGTAGGTCTCGCCGTTGAGGGTGAGGGTGATGGTCTTGTCGCCGCTCTGGTGGTCAAACGGCCAATAGACGGTATAAGGACCGAAGCCGGAACCCTCTACCACGGTTGCGCCGTCCCAGTTCCACTCCGGCATGCCGGTGGTCTCTGCGCCGCGGTAGGAGACAGTCACATTCTTGTCCGCACAAGCGGAAGCGGGAGCCTCTATCGGACTGCGGGTCACGTTAGCCACCACCGCCTCGGTAAAGAGCGAGAGTTGGTTCTGGCGATCCAGCGCCTGGATAGCTATCTCGTAGTTGCCAGCCCTCAGATAAGTCGTCGGAATAAGGAACTGAGTAGCCTCGATATAGTCGTAATCCGGCAGGTAGGCGGCGGTGGTATTCAGTCCGTTCTGCGGAGAGATGAGCCAGGTAGCCGCACCTTGCTGCTTGACGGCGAGGTTATAGCGCATCAAGTTAGCCGGCGTGTGGTCATCGACCGCTGCGTTCCATGTGATGAGCAGTCCCTCTTCGGTCATCTTTGCTTGGAGTCCGGTCGGCGCTGCCGGACGCTCGTCTGCCTGCGCAACTATCGGATAGAGTTGTGTGCCGTTGACCAACAATCGGCGGTCACCGGCAGCTACATCTACCGGTTGTACGGAAGCGCCGTACTCGCTCACGTCCGGCAGAATGAATCCGTGCGAAAGCAAACCCTCTGCTCCCATATACCATACATAAATACCTTTATGGTCATTGCCCGCAGCAGGGTTCTTGACTGCCGCCACAAGGTCAGGATAGCCGTTATTATCGAGGTCAGCGAGGTTGGAAAGCGTTTCGTAACTGTCAGACAAAGCCTCGCTGTTCGGCATTTTATGAGGTGCCGAGAACGACTGATTGGCGTTGTTCCAAAGGACAGCTAAGTAATCCTGCTCAACGGCAGACATACTCGTAGGACGGACGATGAGATCAAGATAACTGTCACCGTTGAGGTCGGCCAAGCGCATTATATAACCATAGGAGTTCTCTTCCTGCCCCTGCGAGAATGGTATAGCGGCTTGCTCGAAATGGGCATTGCCGCGGTTGTAGAACAGATCCAGGCGGTTGTTATACGTGCCGTTATCATTGCGGTGATAAGCAGCAATGTCAGTATAGCCGTCATGGTCGAAGTCGGCTAACAGTCCGTTGCTTCCAACTTGTCCCAAGATACTTTGGAATAACTCCGCGTCGCCGTTGACCGTGAACTGCTTCCATTCGTTACCGCCGTTACCGTCTATCTCGATGAGTTGGTAGTGGTTGGACGGGTTCATCATCAGGTTGTCATACAGACCGTTGTGCGTCATGTCGCTATAGAATGAATTACCGGAGTAATTATCCTCAGCGTTCATGCCACTTTGGTTATACTCGAACAAATACAGCAGATTGTCGTCGTCCTGCCGTGCCGTAAGGGTCGGTTGGGTAGCGTCGTGATAAAGAATGCCGTACGAAGGACTCCATGAGTTGCCCTCACGGAAGAGCAAATCTAACATGCCGTCCCGATTGTAGTCATACCAGCGGATATAAGATGCACCGTCGGATTGAACAGAGGAGGAGAGTATATTGGTATTCCAGAGACCCGCGGCTTGAGTGAACAACTGGTCGGTAGTCACGCCCTCCATTACTACCATGGAGGCGTAAGTGCCACTGCTATAACTGCTGCGCTTTATACCATCCATGCGACCGTCAAAGTTATAGTCCGCTACAGGCGCATCGAAAATATACTCGCGCTCATCGTTGTTTATGGTGAGCGCCTCACCTACACCTGCCGGCATCACCTGAATCGTTGCGCTTGCCGTCAGCGTACCGCCGTTCGGCGTCGTCACGGTATGGGTAATGGTCTTCTCGCCTCCGGAAGTGAAGAAGAGAATGAGTTTGGTAGCCGACTCGGGGCTCTCGTACGAGCCGTCTTGTACCGTCCAAGCGTGGGTATAGCCCTCGGGCAGCGCCGTAAAGGTCAGTTCTACAGTCTCGTTGATATTGATGGAACTGCGGTCAAGCGTGAACTCTACCGGCAAATAGGTATGTGCGGCAGTGGCCTCTTGCGACCAAGCCGAACCGCTGTGCTGTGCGTCGATGGCTTGCACTGCAACATATACCGTTGCGGGTGTATATGTGCGCAAATCAATAGTGTAAGAGTGCTCCTTGCCCATGTTACCGTCAATGAAGTTACGGCGACTACCGTCCGCATTGGCGTGGGCGGCGAGAATATCGTTGCCGCCTGCCGTTGTACCGATACGCAGGGCGTAAGTGAGGTCAGCCGTAGCGGTCTTAACATCCGAACCGTTGCCCCAAGTGATGGTCAGCAGACCGTTGTTATAAGCCAACTGCGGAGCTGCCGGTGCACTCGGTGCCTGGTTGGCTACTGCGTTTTCTATCGAATAGAGTTTCGTCGAACCGTAGTTTGTTCCGCTTACCCAAATTTCCAGTTTGCCATCTCCATTCAGGTCCTCTGCATTAACGGGGTAGGCGGTAAATGGTTGCTTGGAACTATCCCAATAGGTTTCACGCGTAATAGCATCCGTAGCTAAAACTTGCGGCGTGGTGTTGAAGCGCAAGCCGCTTTGACCTTTGATCCAAACAAGATTGTATTTATTATTACTTGTCGGGTTGTAAGCCAAGAGATCATAGTACCCATCGCCGTCCAGGTCTTGCATCGCTACGAAAACCAACGCATTGGGGCCGTAGTTCTGCTCGGGTTGCTGCGTGAAAACTCCTTGTCCGTTATTGGTAAAGAAGCAAGTATACGCGTAGCCGGTGGCGTTGTTCTCCGCCGAGAAAGTAGCTAAGATATCCACGTCGCCGTCTTGGTCGAAATCATAGCAATGAACGATATTATCCGAGGTGGCATTCTGATAGAGTATCGTTTGGTTGAAGGTCTTCGTTGCTTTGTCGTAAATGACGGTGTATAACTTGGCTCCGGGGAAGACAAAATCTGTCACTCCGTCGTTATTCAGGTCGGCAGGAATGATAGCTCCGTTGGTAGTTGTCCAAACCCATTTGCCGTTATCCATATTGGTATAGATAATACCATTCTTCTCGTCAATGAGGTCCACTAATCCGTCGCCGTTGAGGTCGATAGCTTTGGTGGGAGCACTCACCGAACTGCCGCTACCCGGTGCTTTCTTCGGGTCGGAAGGATCACGTCGCGGCGCACGCGATAAAGCCGCACCGCCCAGCATAGTCGGATAGGTATAGCGGGACACTTCACCCAACGAATAGTTCTGCGGGTTCTGGTATTGGTCTAACTCTTCCGATGTCATCTGTGCTACAAACTCATCCCAGGTGAACACTTGCATTCGTTCTTCTTGGAACGAACCGTCAGGAAGCTGGTATGCAACGGCACCGTAATAGGCGGTTGCTCTATTGGACATCGTGAGCGATTGGTCAAGGATTAAGTAATCGATGCGTCCGTCGCAGTTGATATCCATGTTCGTTACCGCCAAACCGTCAATGCGCTCGCAGCCGTCCACTGTCTTAACGAAGGTACCGGCTCCGAAACTCGACAGATCCGCCTTGCCGTCGCCGTTAATATCCTCTACAAAGGCCACATTGGCATCGCCGAGGCCGGGTTCTTCGCCTTTATACACATAACTAACCTTTCCGTACAACTCTTGCGGTTGGAAATTCCCTGTGGCATCCGCTGTCAGTTGCAACGTAATATTGGTGGTATACTGCAAGTACCCTCCCTGAATCCACTCTTGTGTAGTCTTTTCCTCAACGATAGGCGCTTGTTTGAGACCATTTCCGCTAAAGTCGTACAGCGCCTCCGCGCGAGGCAGGTCGATATAGATCGCATTGCCATCGCCGTTGACCTTACCGATATAAGGCACGTACCCGTCTATGAGACCCGTGTACAATTCGCCTCCTTGGTAAGGTATGACGATTCCCTTTTGACCGAACGTGCCGTAAACGATAGCGGTGTCTCCTTGGCTCAGTTGCGTCGTGCTATAGAAGGGCGTATTATTTGGACCGTACATATGACAAGCTACCAGACGCGTATCACCATGATCTTGACCATCTTCGGTCAGGATAAACGAGTACCTACCGTCGTTCTCCAATCCGAGGGCAGTCGTTTCATAGAAGACGCCCTTTACGGCATAGGCTTCACCTCTTCGCAACCCTTCTTCTCCTTCTTCCCATTTTTCTCTTTCTACATCCGACTGTTGCAATAAAGTCGCCCATTCCGTCACCGTCATGATATTCGGGTCGTTGGGATCATAGACAAAGGTGTATTGCGCCCGGATAGTCTGTGTGGATTGGATATTCGTCAGCGGCGCACTCCAGCCCGTGAACACATGGGACGGCACACTCGGTGCCGCCGGAGCCGTCACATCGCTGCCTTTGGTCACCAGTTGTGTCTCTATCACATTGCCCATGAGGTCAGTAAAGGTAACGATAACGTAGTTCGGGTCCAAACTGTATTGCGCCTGCGTGGTGATGTCCTCGGTTACGTTCGTGAACGGCACACTCCATCCGCTGAACACATAGCCCGTCACCGCCGGAACCTCAGGAGCCGTAGCGTTGCCGCCCATGGGCACTGTGTCCACTTTCAGCACATTGCCGTCCTTGTCGAGGAAGGTGACAAGAGTCGGTGCCACGGAGGACAGCACCTCAAACCGCGTCACGCCCACTTCGTAGTCCCAGCTCGTGGTAGTGAGCGTAAGCGAAGTAGCCGCCCCTTTCCAGGTAGCGATGTTTCCGCTGGCGGTGAAGGTACCGCTGGTACAGGTAGAGCCTGCTACGCGCTGCGCATCATCCGCATCGAGACACGTGAAACGCACCGTGCGGAAAGTCTCCGTGGCGCTGACAGCAATGGTATTGCCTGCAAAAATGACTACCTTGCCTTCTCTGCTTGCCCAGTTGGTAGCTTCTGTTGCGCGGTCGCCGGAGAGTGTGATAGTAGCGCCACCGGAGGTGAAAGAAATATAGTTATTTTTAGTATTCTCCACCTTGATGGCGTCGCACTCCGCCGGCGTGAGGTCGAGATACATAGTAGGCACTTTGACAGCGCGTACCGTCAGGTCGCCTTGCACATTGCTGAAATCCTTGTCCCAACGGATGCTATAACCCACTTCATCGGTAGTCGGCAGAGCCGGAGCGGTAGCACTACCGCCGAACGCCACTGTCTCGCTCTTCAACTCCTCGCCGTTCAGACCAAGGAAAGTGACCGTTGCACCGGTAACCGTATTATCGGAGATGATGGTCAGCGTCCGAAGGCTTATCGAGTAACCGAAAGTAATGGTCACGCCGGCACTACTACCCAGCCATAGCACTTGGGTATCGTCCGTTGCATCGGCTCTGAATGAACCGACGGAACAGGTGGACGGAACGGGAGTTTTTCTTCCTCTCTGGTCATTGCCCTCAAGAAAATCAGTAGCCGCCTCGGCATTAATGAACTTGAGCACTATCTTATGCATCATATAAGGTGCAGAGATAGCAAGCGTATTACCGGCATAGAACCTCAGTTCGTTTTCATTGATGCTGATCTGACTGCCGGTATTCTTGTTGGCGTTCAGCGTCTTTCCCTCTTTCTGATAACTCATTGCATCTACTCTGTCGCCGGACGCTACGTCCTCAGCTGTGATCCACTCGGCTGCCGTAACGACCGTCGTGTCATTATATAGCGACTCATCTTCCGGCTCTTCGGGTTCCGGAGCATCTTCTATCGTAATAGCGAAAGCCGTCAGACGCACGGAGTTAGTGAGTGTCACGGTCACACTCTGCGCACTGCCTGTCCATGTAGCCGTGGTGCCGCTTGCTTCCGCGCTGCCGCTGTCCCATGTAGAATTAGCCAGACGCGTTGCGTGGCTGGCTACTGTCGTGGTGAAAGAGGCAGAGGTAATCACCTTGCCTTCCACCGTACTGATGGTCATGGTATTGCCACTGGCTGTAGAGATATACGAACTCGTCGCATTCCAGACAACCGCATTGCTACTCGTGCCTTGAGCAAAACTCACGGTCACATTGCCGGAGGTGTAACTCGTTACGGTCGCGCCGTCACTAAGGCTTTGTGCCTGAGCCCAGTCGGCAGCCGTAAACGTCACTTGTGCCTGCATCGCTACTGCCATCAGCAGTCCTAATGCCATTGTGAAAATTTGTTTCATATTCATAATGTTAGTGTATTATATTTCATGGAGTTTTAGTCTCTTACCTTCCGCCATTCGTATTAACATTTGCGCCTGTAGGTCTTATCTTATATTTTTCACCGCTTTTTACGCTGTCGGCCACAGCACTCCGATTTAACGTCGCGGAGCAGACGAGAGATTATTTCAACGACTTATCGTTTTTTACCTTTTTCAAAAATATCCGAATGGGTTCCTGTGCGATAAAGAGACAAAACACGAATCTCAATATCTTTTTCGTATAATAATAACCAATTGGGATTGATGTGACACTCCCAATAGCCGGTGTAATCTCCGTGTAACAGATGGTTTTGGTATTTTGCCGGAAGAGAAATGTCGTCCGCCAACATTCCTACAACTTCAAACAAATCATTCAAATCCAACCCTCTTTTCTTTGCCAATTTCAAGTCTTTTTTGAATTGACCTGAAAGTTGTACATCATATTTAGCCATAACTACAAAGCTTCCGCCCAAGATTTGAAATCGTCAAAACTTCCCGTAAAAGCAATGTTTTTACCGTTTCTTGTATCTTCTATTGCTTTCATTGTTTTTTCATTTGCATACTCTCCTGTAAGTGGGTCATATAGACGTGCCGGTCCTTTTGACTTTGCAAACTTCCACCCCATCAATTTGATGAGTTGTTTGAATTTCTCAGTATCTACGACAGGTACTGAAACACTAAAAACACTTTGATCTAATGTTACTGCTGCCATAATTAATTACAAATTATAATTGATACATTATTTTTTCTATTATTCCGTAAACGCGCTTATTTCAGGCATTGTGATGCAGTTTTTTTTGTTTCACGCTGCAAAGTTACACAAAAAAAATGACATACGCAAGGAATTTGAAAGAAAATTATATTTTTTGTTGTTTATTTTCTCTCGGCTATCTCGAAGAGACGTGCCGCAAATGCTGTGTTAATCCTGTGTTAATCCTGTGTTAATCCTGTGTTGGAACACCACGTTTAAGACGGGACAGGACGGGATAAAAAAGTAACAAGAAAGGCAGCGTATAGTACGAGACTACACGCCGCCTGCAAGACTGCGAATTTATTGATATTCTTTATGTTGCACCCATTCGTGGGGGGGGTAAAATTGAACATGCTATTCGTAGTGAGTTTGTAGAGGGGTATATTTTTTCAAACCCAGTGCAAAGGTACAATTTTTTTTGACATACGCAAGTTTTTAGCCCACAAAAGTTTAATTTTGTTAATTTTTTTCGGGGTTTGACGGATGGCATCCGACCTAATGGACGACGCTTTTGGGATGTCCGGATACAATCCGGACGCAATGGACAAAGTCATTCAGGCGGACGGCGGA
>CAMNCW010000039.1 GCA_946534715.1 uncultured Bacteroidales bacterium
CTCCTAAAGCACTCAAAGCTTTTATCTTCTTTTATTTACATGTCAAAGACCACGTGGGAAAGTTCAGTTATCATATACCTTTCAACTTAGTCCCTCTTTCGCGGGTCTTTCGCGGGTCTTTCGGGATCCCAAGTGATTTTTTGGAACATTTTAGGTAATTTGGGGCAAACATAAAGCATGTAAAAAATGCAGATATTTCTCGTTTTTGCATCGATACGTTCCGAAATGTGGTATGAAAACATATGATTTCGGACGAAAAAGTCACTTTTTGTGCCGATATGTTCCGAAATGTGGTATGAAAACATGCGATTTCGGAAAGTATAGACGCTTTTTAGGAATATCATGCGCTGAATAGATCATCCATAGTTAGTTTGTTGGGAATACTATTGGCATAGGCATTTTCAACCAAGCCATAGGATGTAATCATCACTAATCTGACTGATTTACGTGTGTTGGTCGCATATTTAAATGTGCCTATTTTATTGCGCAGGGATGCTTCGTATTCCTTTGTGACACGATATGGCTCGTCCGAAAACTTGATTTCGCATAAGTTAATGACATTGTCACTACGATCTATGAGCAGGTCTATCTGAGTGCCTTGTTCATTTACATCCTTGGGGCGGTATGTCCACGAGTATATGCCGCATGATATGCCGGATATACCTAACGCAGCCAGTAATTGTTTCTCGTGCAAAAGGCAGATCCGTTCGAACGCCAAGCCGCTCCATGAGCGATAGGTCGGGGTTCCTATAATGGTTAACCAATTCGTGCGGTTTCCTATTTTAGGGTTTGCGATAAATTGAAAGTAGAAAAGCGTGTAGTTGTCAATCAATTGATAACGAGTATCTTTCTTCTTTTTGCCTAAAGCAGTATAAGAGCGGATAAAATTACATTGCTCTAATTCTTCCAATTTGGTAGATAATTTTCCTCCTAAATTAGCATTTAAAGCTTCGTCTAATTCATCAAAAGTCATTCCAATTTTTTTTGTAGCAAGCGTAGTAACTATATCAATGTAAACTTGAGGAGATTTAAATAGCGAAGCATACAAAGCGGAAAATTCGTCGTGTAAAGTGCTATTTTCGGAAAAGAACAGATTGTCAATGTTTTGTGCCCATGAATAATCGACCCGCAAGAGACTCCAGTAGAACGGCACTCCACCGAATACCATATAGGTCTCCAAAATGTCCTTACGGGTCATAGGAAGCTTTCTCATCTGAACAAATTGCTCGCATTCTGCTAAAGAGAACGGTTTTAAGTATATTTGCTGTGTGAGCCGATTATGCAAACCACCATGGTTGCGGACGATATTACTGATAATCCACGAAGTAGCACTTCCGCACACAATGAGAATAATATCATCGCGCATATTCGCCCAACTATTCCAGAAATGCTCCAAGGCAGTAACAAAGCGACTTTTGGGTGTGTCTAACCAGGGCAGCTCGTCGATAAATACGATCTTTTTGGCTTGAGGAAGAGTTGATAGATGCTGCTCCAATAGATGGAATGCTTCAAACCATGTTTTAGGAAGGCGACATCGCTTCATGCCTGCATTTCGCAATGATTCACGGAACTCCCATAGCTGTTCCTCTTTCGAGGCTTTATTAAGACCGGAGTGAACAAAAGCGAACTGTCCATTAAAAGTCTGCTTGACTAAATAGGTCTTTCCGATACGACGTCTGCCGTAGATGGCACAAAATTGAGACTCGTCACTTTGCAGTAAATTGAGCAATTCTTGTTGTTGTTTTTCTCTGCCGATGAACATAAGTTATGATGATTTTGAATTTCGGCTGCAAAGTTACAAATAATTTCCGAAATATGCAAGAAAAAGTAAAGATTTCGGACGAAAAAGTCACTTTTTATGCCGATACGTTCCGAAATGTGGTATGAAAACATGAGATTTCGGAAAGTATCACGCATATAATTAGTTTTATTACTTTTTAGTGGACACTAATGTAAAATTCCACAAAAATGCGAAAGGCTCTTGCATAATTCGAAAAAAAGTTGTACCTTTGCACCAAAATTTAGAAAAGCAAGTTGGGTAAGAAGCAAAATAAAAAATAAGGAATGCCTATGAAACTGCTACTGACCATACTGACCATCCTGTCCTCGTTTCTGTCGAATCTGGAGAACAAGACCCTGCATTCGGACTTCAACGTCACGGTGCTTGAAGAAGTGGATGCGCCGATGAACTACCCCGGCACGCTGACCATGCACGGACAGTGCTTCAAGTTGGAGATGTTCAATATTGAGGCGGCGTACGACGGCAAAACGCTGTATATGTACTCGCCGGAGATGGACGAACTGACCCTCTCGAACCCCACCGAACAGGAACTGGTGGAGACCAACCCGCTGCTGTATGCCAAGACCGTTGTGGATTTCTGCAACGTGACGGAACATACCTCGGCGGACGGACAACAGACCATCATCACTCTGACCCCGAAGGACAAAAGCGCCGGCATTGACCGTTTCACCCTGCGTGTGCGCAACAGCGACCTCTTGCCGCTGTCCTTGGACATCAAAGAGGGCAAAAAGAGTTCAACCCTCAAGATGAATAACCCTTCTTTTGTCAAAGAAGAACCGAAATACATCATCGAACCCGATAAGAATACGTATATCAACGATATGAGATTATGAATAGAGTTAAATGTTTGATTATAGGCTCCGGACCTGCGGGTTACACGGCTGCTATCTATGCCAGCCGCGCGAACTTGGAGCCGGTGCTGATTGAAGGACCGCAATTAGGCGGTCAGTTGACAACAACTACCGAAGTGGAAAATTTCCCCGGCTACCCGGATGGAGTTGAACCCTTCCAAATGATGGATGACATGAAGCGTCAAGCTGAACGTTTCGGTACGAAGTACGTGTCCGGCATCGTGACCAAAGTGGATTTCTCGACAAGCCCCAAGAAAGTGTGGGTGGAAGACACCGAGGAATACGAAGCCGATGCGGTTATTATTGCTACCGGCGCGAGTGCCAAATACCTCGGTATCGAATCCGAACGCACCTATCGCGGACGCGGTGTGAGTGCCTGCGCTACCTGCGATGGCTTCTTCTACCGTAAGAAAACAGTAGCCGTAGTAGGCGGTGGCGACACGGCGTGTGAGGAGGCCAACTACCTTGCCGGGCTGTGCGAAAAAGTGTATATGATCGTGCGCAAGCCTTACCTCCGCGCTTCGGAGATCATGCAGCAACGCGTGCTCAATAACCCCAAAATCGAGGTTCTCTTTGAGCATAACACACTCTGCCTCACCGGCGAGGGCAAAGTGCAAGGTGCGGATCTCGTCTATCGCAAGGGCGAACCGGACGAGGCAGTGAAGCACATTGATATCGATGGATTCTTCTTAGCGATCGGTCATCACCCGAACACCGACCTCTTCAAAGATTTCGTGAACCGCGATGCAGAGGGCTATATTATCGTGGATGGAGACAGCCCGCGCACGAACGTGCCCGGTGTGTTTGCTGCCGGAGACTGCGCTGACCCGCACTACCGTCAGGCAATCGTAGCTGCCGGAAGCGGTGCAAAAGCAGCTATCGAAGCGGATAAGTATATCAAGAGCCTGTGATCATAGCCCCAGATGGATGCGGAAACGCATTCCCCATTGGGGACTGAATCTTTTTCCGTTGACCAAACGGTCATTCTGCGTAAAGCCCCACACGGAATAGAGGTCGCACACACGCAGGATATTTCCCAAACCTATGCCAACTTCGGCATAGGTTTTATGTTTGTCCGCGGTGCTGTTATAGCCGTATGCCACTTTCGCCTCTACCAATTCGCGCAGATGCAGCCATCGAATACCCGGAATCATATTGAAAAGAATACCCTGGCCGTTCCATTCGGTTTGCAAAGCCACATATTTGTCCGCGGTCAGTTCTCCGCCGTGCAGGAAAGTATAGCGGTAAGGGTCGTACGCAAAACCCTGGTTTCCGTTCGCTTGCCAGAGCATAGTGGCCGGTACGTGACCGAAGATTGCGCCGCCTTGCAACGCGTAACTGAGTGTTCCGCCCATACCGAGGTTGGCGTGCTGGCTGAGCATAAGACGAATGTGTGCGTAGATATTGGAGCCCAAGCCCGCTCCTTTCTCAAACGGCTGTGTGGCTGTTCCTGCCCAATGACCTGTCTCAAAACCGATATACAGCACCGGATAGCGCGATGAGTACGCATATCTTCGCATGAAATAGCCGTCGTATTTGCGTTCGCCCCAACTGAGTCGCCCGATGAGCGAGAGCGATTGATAAGCGATGTTTGATGTTGGCTGTGTGGCGTTCGCGGTATAAAGAGGTAGTTCCGCCGGTTGCCAGCCCGCGCGGACATAAGCACGTGTCTCGAAGTTCGGAGTCCAGTCGGCAAACCAATAAGCCTGTATCTGCCGCTGGTGCATGGCGGTGTTGCGGCATAAGGTGTCGCGATGCAGCGCCTCAAAAGCGTACGCCGTAAAGTCGAAGTTACCCCAGCCCATGGAGTTCTCCCGCAACAGACGTCCGAAATCATCCACTTCCGACCAGACATAATGGTCCTGGTACTCCACTTGCAGCGTGCTCTTGCGGGTAGTTGGCAGGTTCACAGAGACACGACCCATCCCCTTGACCGAACGGTCTTTGAATCCATAACCCACCGACGCTTCCAAAGAAACGACGTCCGACAGTTTCTCGTTCGTCCGGAACGGCAGACCCAAGTGCAAACCTTCATGTTTGTTGATCTGCAAGATCTCCTCGATGTGACCTATATCCACCATCGTGCCGGTGGGAATATATCCGGTAGTTGCGATGGTGGCGAACCATTGCGCGGTACGTATTATCGGTAGATCCTCCAAAGTAGCAAATGCCGAATCGGCTGAAGAAAACCCCTCCCCGTCCCTCCTCACAAGGGAGGGGGATGTAGTTAGGGCTCCTCCCTTGTGGGAAGGTAGGGTGGGGTTGTTTAGATTCGTCGTCAGCAGAAGGGTGGGGAAGACCGTTCCGGCTTTCTCGGTCTTGATAGAGAAATCAAGCAGCACCGAGATCTTCTCTTCGGCGATCGTACCGTCCGGCGCGAGTGTTTGGTGGACATGCAGCGTATTGACATAATTCACCGCCACTTCTGCCGGAACGTGCGCTTGAATCGAACGGAGCGCAAAAGCGCTGGTGTCTATCACCATCTCACCATTGAACGTGGCGTAGAACGGGTTTCTTGTACGAAAGGCAATGCGTACCATAGGCGCGGAAAGGGAGTCCTCTTCCACGATGTAATAGCGATAATAGAGGTTGCCGCCGGCAGCTATCGGAGATAGAAAAGCGTGCCCCATGATCGACACCGACGGCGCATAGAAATTGAGGTTTCCTTCGCCGCCCAAAAGAGAAGCGTAACTCGTTTCGGTAAGGATGAGGGTCTGACTCATCTTGTCGTTTGCAGGAATCATCTCTGTGCCCGAGAGCCGGAAAGACTGTTTCTCGCGGTATAGCGGCAGAATATAAGTCGAGTCCTCTTGCGCAATCATGCCGGCTTGCAGACTTTTCCATAGCGCACGCTGAAGATGCCGTTTGCTGATATGCGATATGTAAAGTGTCTGTTCGCGTTGTGCAACTATGCTGCTCTCTTTGTGAAGCGTCCGGTCGTTCTCCTCCCGGTGAGCCCGCACTTGGCGCAAGATGCCTATTGCAGGGTTTTCAGCCGGAGAAACCACTACTTCGCTCAATGTGGCTGTCCGTTCGCGCAGCGCTACTTGCAGACCCGCCATCGCGCCCGGCTCAATGTCAAAACGCTGCGTGTAATAACCCACCGCAGAGAAGATCAACTGCTCTTTGGCTTGCATATCCACCCGTAGCACATAGTTGCCGTTTTCGTCCGAAGTAGTACCGATCTTCGTCCCTCGGAAACGGATATTCACATTCGGCACCGCCTCTCCGGTCGTCTCGTTCACCACTTCGCCCACGATGATCGTCTCCACTGCATAGCAACGAAAACTACCGATCCACAACGCCCAAAGCACCAAGAATAATATGTAAAGTTTATCTCTCAACTCTCAACTTTATTTGCCGGATGGCACTCCAATACCGCCTTGCGCAGATCTGCCACATCCAAATGGGTGTATATCTCGGTCGTAGCCAAGTCCTCGTGACCTAATAACTGCTGAATGATCCTCAGATCCGCTCCGTTTTGTAGCAGATGGGTTGCGAATGAATGCCGCAAAGTGTGCGGCGAAACGGTTTTGGTGATCCCTGCTTCTGCGCATAACCGGCGCACGATGGTAAACACCATAGCCCGCGTCATGGGACGACCGTAACGGTTTACGAACGCGATGTCTTTCGACTCCGGCTTGAGCGGCCACGTACTGCGCTCCTGCATCCAATAACCAAACCATTCTTCGGCTACTGGCGACAGAGGAACCAACCGCTGTTTGGAGCCTTTGCCTTCAATCAGCATATAATGTTCGTCAAGGTAGATCTTACTCAGTTGCAGACCTACTAATTCGCTTACACGCAGACCGCTGCCGTACAGCATCTCCATCATTGCGCGGTTACGGTGACCCTCGTTGGAGGAGAGGTCGATCGCTGCCATCATCCGGTTGATCTCGTCCAAAGACAGCACGGTCGGCAGATGTTTGGATTTCTTGGGACCCTCCAACAGTTCCGAGGGATCCTGCTCGATATAATCTTTGTACAGCAAAAACCGGTACCACGAATGAATACCGGCTAAAAGCCGGGCCTGTGTGGCTTCCGAGCGAAGTTCTTTGCACAACGCATAAATGCAGTCTTGCAGTTCGTCAAAACTTAGATGCACGTAATCTATTCCATGCTCGGTGGCATAGGCACGCAGTTTGTCCAAATCCATCTCGTAGCCCTCAATGGTATTGGACGAATATCCGCGTTCCAAACGCAGCCACGTGTGGTATTCCTTCCGCAGCTGCTCATCCGATTTTATTTCTTTCGCCATGGAATGAGTGTGCCGTGGAAAGTGGGTGAATAAACGGCGCGATAACCGTACGCGTTCTTGTAATAGAGCGTGAATAGCAGGCTGTCGTTGCGATAGACGAACGAACCCGAATCCAGGACCTGAATGCCGATGACCTTGTTCTCTTCGATATTGAGGATATACATCCCGTGCGGCGTACCGTCGTAGTCGCGTCCGGGCAGAAAAGTGAAAGCCTCGCCGTCTTTGGAATGACGATACGAGCCCTCTTCTAACAGCGAATCCGGCACAAAAATATCGGATAGATAGAGGTTGTAACCTGTACCTTTGATCCGGTGGTTCTTATCCAGTTCCAAACCCTCGGAGTAGAGGTCTAACGCCACTACCGCTTGTGCTATCGAATCGTAACAATGCCCGTAAATCTCCTCGTAAGCTATTTCATACTCGTCGGGCAAACCGCGATAGACATGCGGCTGTCGCTTCGTGCAGGCCATTACGCTCAACAAACAGCCTATCAAGATGACAAAATATTCTTTTTTCATAATAAACTCTCAACTTTCTACTAGACGGCTTCTCTCAACTCTCAACTATCAACTCTCAACTTTTTAGTGGGGTAATACGCGGCAATGAATCCCAATGCCAGCACAATAACTGCCACCAACAGCACATCCGGCATCTGTACTTGAACCGGGTAAGCGGAGATAACATATTCCGTGCCATCGCCGAGTTTAAGCCAACTGTAGTGCTCTTGCCCCAAACAGAGCAAAACACCCGAAATAAGACCGATGATCGTGCCTAAAGACGAAATCAGCCAGCCTTCTAACAGGAACACACGGCGGATAGTGTTTTCGTCCGCGCCCATGTGCGAGAGAATACGGATGTCCTCGCGCTTGTCAATAATAAGCATCGAGAGCGAACCGATAATATTAAAACTGGCGATAAGCAGAATGAACACCATCAGCAGCACGGTCAGCAGTTTCTCTATGCGCAGAATACGGAAGAAGTCCGCTTGCTGTTCATAGCGGTCGAGTACACGGAAACCCTCTCCGAGCGTAGTGGCTATCTGATGTTTGAGGGCGGATACTTTTACCCCCTCTTTTGGTTGAATGCGAAGTGCGCTAACGGTTTGGTCGTCGTAGCCGAAGAGCCGGCGAGCCAAAGGCAGGGAGACTAATAGCAGTTGGTCGTCATAGCCCACTTGGTTCACTGCAAACGTGCCGGCGATGAATGCGTGCTCATGCCTAAGCGACTTATCAGGACGCAACATGTTGATCTTGCCTGTCCGCTCCGGCGCATATAGATGCAGCGCGCCGGTGAAATGGGCATTCATCCCAATCTCTGCCGCCAAACCGCGACCTAACACTGTGCGGTCAAAAGCACCGTCCCACACGCTGTAATAACCGTCCGTAATGATCGAATCGATATGCGCCGTGCGGGTGAAAAGCGAATCCACACCCATTACGCGCGCCGGCGTCTGATGATCTTTGTAACGAATGAGTGCCGTCTGTTCCAACTGCGCGGAGATGGCTTCAACATCCTCGCGCGCGTATAAAGAAAGAACCGGCATCGTGTCGGTGCGCAAAGTCTGTCCTTCGGCCGGCACTACCATCAGTACCGGGTCGAACTCCGAGAACATCTGCTCCACTAACGAGCCGAAACCGTTCATTACGCTTAGCACGCAGATCATCGCCGCCGTTACAACAGCAAGCGCTCCGGCACTAATGCCCGAGATAATATTGATTGCGTTGTGACCTTTCTTCGAGAACAGGTAACGCCAAGCAATGTATGGTTCGATGGATTTTCTCACGTTAAACGGTTAAGATGTTAAACAGTTAAGTTGTTAACAATTTAACGGTTTAACGGTTTAACGATTTAACAATTCGTCAATGCGCTCCATCCGGTCTATGGTCTCGTCCAAATGGAAGATGATCTCCGGAATAATACGCAGTTGATGACGCTCCAATGTGCCGAGCTCACCGCGCAAACGGTGGGTGTTCTCTTCAATCAGCGTCATCGTCTCTGCCACCTTGTCATGAGGGAAGATGGACAGATAAATGTGCGCAATAGAGAGATCTGACGACACACGCACTTCGCTCACGGAAATCAATGTTCCATGAAGCGTGTGCGCGTACCGCAATAAAATATCGCTCATGTCCTTTTGAATGAGCCGAGCGATTTTGTGTTGTCTAGTCGACTCCATTAAAATTTGTGGCGACCTTCGTCTGCTACGGTCAGTTTCTTACGACCTTTTGCACGGCGTGCTGCCAATACACGGCGACCATTAGCGGTGGCCATTCTCTCCAAGAAGCCGTGTTTGTTACGACGCTTGCGTTGGGATGGTTGGAATGTACGTTTCATTGTTCTCAAATATTTTATGTCTCCTCACGAGGATCGTCAATTAATCGCGCCCTTATGGCGAGAAGACGGGGTTATACGTCAAAAAAGCGTGCAAAATTACAACAATTTTCTGACATGACCAAATTTTTTGTCAAGAAAATGCAATTTTTCTTCATTTTTAGTCAAAAACCTCCATTAGAACGTCCAAAGACTTGGGTTCTTCCCATGTTTCAACATGTTCTTCGAAGTATTTGCATAGATTGCGCAGGGTCTGCTGACGTTCGTTTCGAGAGGTCGGTAATGATGGCTCTTGCTCCATTCCGAACCCTAACATCGCGGCTAAACCGATCAGAAACTGCACATGGAAATTCTGTGGCTTTTCAGTTCTGCTTAACTCTAAGATTGCTTGCGTCAGATATTCAAACATCGGTTCATCCGGCATCGGGTGACGCAATACATGATAGAGCACTTCGCTGATAAATAAACGGACGGTTTGTTGGGGAAATGCCGTGTCGCCAAGTAAAGATGAGCCGTTAGTGGTGGTCTCTTTAATCGTCGGCATGCCGGAGACGGGATAAGACGCGGTGACGCGGATGAGGGAAAGCGGGGTGTATAGGCCGATGGCATGTTTGCGGCCGAGGCCATATACCTTATAATTAACGCGCCCGTACGCGCGCGTATAGGCATGCAGAATGTGCGCTTTGTCCGAATACGGCTGAAGCGACAATACAATCGCATCAGTCGTGCTTAACATACAAAGAGTCGATGATTTGTCCGTCGCTGAAACGATAGACCTTGAATGTCAGACAGCTGTCTGCTTTGATGATACCATATACCGGCTCGGTGGCAATAACATCCGGCGTGTAGCGGAATTGCTGTTTCTTGGGGGCACCGGAGATATTGGACACCACAAATCCGCCTTTCCGCATGTAACTGTGGTCGTGACCCGCGATCACCAGATCCGCTTCTCCCAATGCGTGGCGGAACGTAGAGTAAATAAGCGAATTAAATCGCCCTTTTGCCACCGATAGGACAGGGTGGTGCATCATAACGATGATATACCGGTTTCCGGCTGTGTACATCGCCTCGCGAAGCCATGTCAGCATGCGCGTCAGATAGACGAGCCGGTCTAACGGGTTCGTGTCCATGACAATAAAGCGCACTTGGTCAAAATCAATGTAATACTGCGCGCCTGGCACTCCTTCCGGACCATTATGCGGATGTTTAAAGGCCTTTTCCCAAATGGGTGAAAGCTCTCTGTGTACGCCTTTCGAATACTCGTGATTGCCCGGTGCTACGATAACCGGCGTGCCATACAACGCACTGTTGGTCCATTCACGTAGCAGCATCTGGTAGTAATAATTCTGCCCGCGGTCCATCCAATCTCCCGACTGAGCGATGCCGTCAATAAACGGCGCGCGGGCGGCTAATGTGTCGTAGTCTTCCCGTTTGAGACGGTTGTGAATATCGCCCAATACTAAGATCTCCAACTGTTCCGGCGTCGTGTCATGGTCGAAGAGCGGGAATGTATAATTGATGGTGTCTCCTGTCCATTGGGGTTCGTTCGGCATACCGAACCATGCCTGCCAGCGGATGGCGCATACAATCACGCCACCCGCTAACAGAGCAAGGATCACTATGTATTTAATCCACCTTTTCATCAGAAGGGCAGATCGCTTGTGCCGTCACCGGCGGAAGCATCGAAAGGATCAACGGCAGCGGGACCCTGAACCGGCGCTGCTGCCGGAGCTGGTGCTGCTGCGGGCGCGGCTACCGGAGCGGCGGCAGGCTGAACACCTGCTTGCGTCGTGTCACCCTGCTGGATGCGCCATGCACGGATAGAAGTGTACCAACGGCCGTTGAACTCGCGGCTCTCGATATCGAAACTAACCGTTACCACTTGGTCGATGGCGCAAGGGTTCTGTTTGATGCGATCCTCGCCAAACACCTCAAAATGCACTTTGCGAGGATAGTTCTCGAGCGTCTCGAGGACGTAACCTTGTAACTTCCAAGGATTGCCATTACGACCAACTCCCTCTTGCATAGGGAGCACTTGTATTACTTTTCCAACTATTTCCATTGTATAATGATCAATTTTCAATTACTATTACTCTCCTTTGATGGCAGCAACACCCGGAAGAATCTTTCCTTCGATAGCCTCCAGCAAAGCACCGCCGCCGGTGGAGATATACGAAACCTTGTCAGCCAGACCGAATTTGTTCACACAAGCTACGGAGTCACCGCCTCCGATGAGCGAGAATGCGCCGTTTGCGGTTGCTTCTGCTATCGCGTTGCCGATGGCGCGGCTTCCGTCGCAGAAATTGTCGAACTCGAATACACCGGCAGGACCGTTCCAAAGGATGGTCTTGGCACCCTTGATAGCGTTGGCGAATGCCTCTTGTGCTTTCGGTCCCGCATCCAAACCTTCCCAGCCCTCGGGAATAGCGTTCGACGGGCAAACCTGCTGTTTGGCATCGTTGCTGAAGCTGTCGCCGCAGATAGCGTCCTCTGCCATTACGAGCTCTACGCCGTTCTTCTTTGCCAACTCCTCAACGCCCAGAGCTACATCCAGTTTGTCGAGCTCTACGATCGAGTTGCCGATCTCGCCGCCGTGTGCTTTGGCAAACGTATAAGTCATACCGCCGCAGAGGATCAGTTTGTCCACTTTGCCAAGCAGGTTCTCGATGATACCGATCTTCGAACTTACTTTGGAACCGCCCATGATAGCCACGAACGGACGTTTGATGTCGCCCAGTACAGCGTCAACGGCTGCTACCTCTTTCTCCATCAGGAAACCGAGCATCTTGTTGTCTGCGTCGAAATAGTCTGCAATCACAGCGGTCGAAGCATGTTTGCGGTGAGCCGTTCCGAATGCGTCCATTACGTAGCAGTCTGCATACGAAGCCAAAGTCTTGGCGAACTCTTTCTGACGGGCTTTCATCTCTTTCTTTGCTGCCTCGTAAGCCGGATCTTCTTTCTCGATACCAACCGGTTTGCCTTCCTCTTCAGGATAGAAACGCAGGTTCTCCAACAGCAGTACCTCACCCGGTTTGAGCGCAGCTGCCTGGTCTTGTGCTTTCGCGCAGTCCTCTGCAAACTGAACAGGGCGACCTAACGCAGCAGCTACCGCGTCTTTGATCTGACCGAGGCTGAACTTAGCCTGTACTTTGCCTTTCGGCTTGCCCATATGGCTCATGATGATGAGCGCACCGCCGTTCTCCAAAATGTGTTTCAGGGTCGGCAGCGCACCACGAATACGGGTGTCGTCTGTGATCTTACCATTCTCATCCAGTGGCACATTGAAGTCCACGCGTACGATCGCCTTCTTACCGGCGAAATTGTAATCTTTGATTGTCATAATGTTAATATTTTAGTTGTTTATTTTTTGATCCAGTTAATGGAGTTCAGTTTGCCGCGATAGACGTCGCTATAGGTCATATGCGCGTCCTGGCCGCCGAAGAGGTATATATAGTCATCCACCGCGATAGCCGACTGTTTCTGTCGTGCCTGATAGGCTTCCGGCAGCTGGTTCTTCGTGCTGTCGGCGGCTGTCCAGGTCAGACCCTCGTTGTTGGAAACCATGATGTCCCGACCGAAATAGTTCATGCTCGAATCAACGCCGCCGAAGAGCAACAGCTGGTCGTTGTAATAGACGGTGGAGATGCCGGTGAGGCTGGTGAATTTAGGCCGGTCGATGGAGAACTCCTGGATGCGGTAACCGCCGTTCTCTTTGATGTGATGCGAATATTCGAAGTTCCACCGCGTGTTGAGCGATTTGCCGTTCTCCGCAAATCCGCCGATGATCATCGCCCGCTTTCTGCCGCTGGCGTTGAAGAATGAGACGGTCGCAAAATCGCTGATCGGGAACTCACCATCAATCAGCAGGTTGCGTAACTCCACGCTGTCGCCGTCAAAGGTGGCAATCTCGTACTGCTCCTTTTGCTCGGTCAACAGCCATATCTCTTCGTTCCAGTACATCAGCATCGTGCGCACGGGATAATTCGTCTTGTGCTCCGTCCAGGTGATGGCATCGTCGGAAGTATAGACCGAACTGTCCTGCCCGTAATAGAGCGTCTCGCCGTCGCTGATCATCTGACGCACTTTGGTGCCTATCGGCAGACCTGTCGGAGCACTAAGCGGACTCCAGTCTTCGCCATTAGCCGAACTGTACAGGTCGATCTCATAACCGTTCGAACTGATCATCAGGAAGTTTCCGCCTAACAGCATCACTTTCTGCTCACTGTCGTCATTAGGGTAAACGCCCTCGTTCAGCACGTCCCATACATACAGATCCGGGTCGGACTGATGCACGGTTGGATGAATCTGATAGACTTTGATAGTCTTGGCGTCCTGCGAACGCACATTGAGATAAATAGGCTCTTTGCTGAAATCCAACGTGTCATAACCGGTCAGCAGCATCACCGTGTCCGGCGTCGTGAGATAAGCGGCACCGGGCGTGGCGGCAAATGTGAACTTCGGTACTACGCGTTTCAGCGATGTGCCGTATAGCATCGAGTCCTTGTTCCATACAAATCCTGTGTCGATTCGATCCTCTATGGTGAACACGGCTTTCGCCAAACCCGGGATCGTGTCATTCTTCGCAAAAGTGAACGAGGTAAGCTCTGCTACCGACGATTTTTGGGTGCTTGTTGTGCTGGATTGCTCGCAAGAAGTCATTCCTAATAGAAAAATACACACTATTATGTAAAAAAATTTGCGCATTTCGTTTTTTTTTTGTACCTTTGCAGCCGCAAAGGTTTTAATAATCATTATTTATGTTGTTTGAGTCTCAAATTAAGGATTTTGTTGCGCTGCTTCCCTGGTCGCGTGCTAAAAAAGAAAAGAGCGCGTTGCGTGGTTTGGCTGAGCAGAAACGACGTGTGTTATCCGAGGAACAGGTCGCTGCTGATTCGGCGCGTATTATTGCGCAAATCGAGCAGATGTCTGCTTTCATTAATGCAAAGACCGTAATGGTTTATTACCCGATTCACAACGAAGTGGATTTGCGTCCCCTGGTTAACAAGTACATGGGGCAAAAAACGTTTCTTTTCCCGGTTACTCATCGCCATTCGATGGAGGTGCGTCCTTATGATGGCGAGGAGATGATGATGAAGGGGCGTTTCGGGGTGCCGGAACCTCAGACGGATACGTACCGTGGTAGCATTGATCTTATCCTTGTGCCCGGCGTGCTGTTTGATTACCATCGCTATCGCATCGGTCGGGGGGGCGGTTATTACGATCGTTTCCTCTCGCATCATAAACACGCCATGAAGATCGGCGTCGGATATGCGTTCCAGCTCAAATCGCATAGTCTGCCGCATACTTGGCATGACTATAGGATGGATCGCATCGTCACTCCAAATCAGACCATTGGATAGTCGGCTGGCTGTCGCGGATCTCTTTTAACTTTCGGTCGGTTTCGGCCGAAAGTTTTTTTTCGCCCTTGCGGTAATAATAGATCAGACCGTACAACTGACATTTCATCAGTTTGGCGTAAGGCAGCAAGTCTTTGTAGTAATCCTCCACCAAGTTCCATATATTCAGAATGATAGCGTCCGCCTGCGCGCGCATGGGCTCCAAATCGCCGTGAACGCGCTCGCTGTTCTGCACATGGAAGGCATGCTGCTTCTGGTGCTCGCAGAAAATGTCGTAATACACTTTCACCTTGTTAATCGCCGGATTGTAGATCGGAAAACCGCCGTTTGCCATCCGTTTCTGCTCGCCCTCGATAACCTTCTTGCCCCATTCCAACAATGCTTCCTCCGTGGACAGATCCGGCACCGTGTGCTGATGCGGATCCAGTCCGTATAGCAGTTTCTGGTCTTTCTTTATCTCTCCCCGTATAACGGAAAGGTTCAGCACTTGTATGAAATGCGAGATATACATCCTCGCATTCTGCACTACGTGGCGGTACTGCTTGTTGGCACTGACGGTTGATTGGTAGTTGTCTTTCGATTGCATCACTACATTCTCAAACGGCACCAAAAAACGTTGTGCTTCGCTCAACACTTTGTAGGGCAGTACCTGCTCTGTATAGTCCGCCATGCTTGCGCGTTCGATTGCATTCCTCAAGGCATGCACGCGGGCTACATCCGTGTTCGGTAATCGTCTGTATGGCATGATTATAATTATTAACTCTTTCTTGTTACCAGTTGTTCCGCTAATACGCGAAGCCGTTCCGTGGCTTTGTTCTGCGGCAGTTTGTCCAATTGGGCTAAGGCTTGCGCCGTGTGCTCTTCCATCACGCTTTCGCTCAGTTCGCGCACGCCCAAACGCGTGTAGATAGCGGTGACGGCGGCTATCTTCTCGGCGTCCCGGTCGCTCACTAAGAGCCACTGCAGCAACTCCGCTTTGCTCTCCGGATCTGCATGCTCCATCGCGGTCAGAAGCAAGTACGTCTTCTTGTTGCTGCATATGTCGCCGCCGATGGTTTTGCCGAACGTCTCCGGATTACCATAGACATCCAGAATGTCGTCCTGTATCTGGAACGCCAGACCGATGTGCAGACCGTACTGATAGAGCGCTTCCAACTGCGCCGGAGTACCGCCGGCTATGTAACCGCCGATCTTCATCGCGTAAGCTAACAGCAGCGAGGTCTTTTTCTCGATCATCATCATGTAGTCCTCGATGGTCACGTGGCTCGCGTGCTCGAAATCCACATCGTACTGCTGTCCCTCGCAGATGCCCGTTGCCATCTCGTTGAACCATTTCAGCACTTGCGGCAACTTGTCCGCCGGCACGTCGGAAAGCAACTTGTACGCCTCTATCAACATCTGGTCGCCCGAGAGAATAGCCGTGTTGTCGTTCCATTGTACATGGACTGTCGGACGGCCGCGGCGGACAGGCGCTTTGTCCATGATGTCGTCGTGCAGTAACGTGAAGTTATGGAAAACCTCCAATGCCAATGCCGCCGGCAGTGTGTTTTCCAACGCATCGCCGTTCAGCAATCCGCCGTTCATCACAATCTCCGCAGCTATCAGTGCCAACTGGGGACGCAGACGTTTGCCGCCTGCAGACAGGGTGTAAGCAATAGGCTCATACAAACCTTTCGGCTCTTTGTCCCATTGCAATCCTGCTATTTCTTTATTGATATCTATCATAATTTCCTAATTTACTTCTTTTCATCCCCCTTTAGGGGATTGAGGGGGCTTAGTCTTCAATAATCTCTGTCAGCACATCTTTGATGTCGAGTCCTGCGGCGCGTACCTGCTGCGGAATGAAACTCGTCGCGGTCATTCCCGGAGTCGTGTTCACCTCTAACAGGTTGATCTGCACTTTGCTCATGTCCTCTACCGGATCAATATAGTCTTCCGTGTTCCGCATACCTGTGATGATCCAGTCCACGCGGATGATGCCCGAAGCACCGATCACATCGTAGATGCGAAGCGTCTCGGCTTGGATCTTGTCGCGGATGGCATCAGGAATACGTGCCGGAGTGATCTCATGCACCTGACCCTTGTACTTGGCGTCATAATCGAAGAACTCATTCTTCGTCACCACCTCGGTAATAGGTAGCGCAACGGTTTTGTGGCTCGTCTTATAGACGCCGCAGGTTACCTCCGTGCCCTTCATATACGCCTCGCAGATCACCTCGTTTCCCTCTTCAAAAGCACGCTCTATCGCCGGAATAACATCCTCGGCGTGCTTTACCTTGGTGCAACCGAACGATGATCCGCCGACATTACTCTTGATAAAACATGGTAATCCTAAACCATTGACAATCTCATTACACAGACGCTCTCTGTCGTAACCGTCCTTTTGCCAATCCTTTTTGCGGATCAGCACAGACGGAGCAATGTTGAATCCGAACGGAGCCAGATAGTGGTTGCAGGTGAACTTGTTGAAAGTCAGCGCGGCGGCTAATACGTTACAGCACGAATAAGGAATACCCATCATCTCTAAATAGCCTTGTAACAAACCGTTCTCGCCCGGTGTGCCGTGGATGGTGATGTACGCATAGTCAAAACTGTGTTTCACGCCCTCGCGCGTAAAAGAAAAATCGTTCTTGTCTATCGGACAGCCGTCTTCCGTCTTCCATTCCTTGCCTTTCAGCACAACGATAGTAACGTCATAACGCTCTTTGTCCATGAATGAATACAAACTGGCGGCTGACCGCAATGACACCTCATGCTCACTGCTGTCGCCACCGGCTATTATCGCAATATTTCGCTTCATTTTATCTCTAAATTAAAAAACGCTGCAAAGTTACAAAAAAATTATGACATATGCAAATTTATTTTATATAAAATAAAAAAAATATTGCCATCCTCTTACTCCCAATGACAACACTACATGTTCGCATTGTAGTACTGCGGCAGTCCGGTCACTTCCTCGCCAAGCCATTCCGGACGCACAAATGCCTCATCCTCGCTCCCTAACTCAATCTCCGCTAAAACGCGTCCTTCCAAACGGTCGTGAAACACATCCACTTCCCATTTCCTGCCGTTGGCACAAGGAATAATATACCTCGTTTTCTCAATCGCACCCGGCAGACACAGGCTCATCAACTCCTCTGCATCCGCAAGAACTATCTCCTTTTCCCATTCAAACTTGGCAAGACCCGCACGCAGTTTGCCGGATTTAATAGTAAGGAACGCTTGCGTGTCGCGTATGCGTATGCGAATGGTTTTGTCAGGGTCTTTGCACAGGTAACCCTGACGGATTTCCATGATGCTCGTCGCCTCGGCTTGAAAGGCGTCCGAATGTACTAAAAACTTACGCTCAATTTCTGTGTTTTTTTGCATAAAACTCAAATTTTGGCGCAAAATTACAACTTTTTTGTGAAATAAGCAAAAAAAATGCAAAAATATTTGTATATTTCAAAAATTTGTTGTACCTTTGCACCCGCTTTTGAAAAATAAAGCAAAATTTCAGATGCAAACGCATAATCGTTACGCCCCTAATCGGGGGCACAAGGAGAGATGGGTGAGTGGCTGAAACCAACAGTTTGCTAAACTGTCGTACTCGTAAGGGTACCGGGGGTTCGAATCCCCCTTTCTCCGC
>CAMNCW010000040.1 GCA_946534715.1 uncultured Bacteroidales bacterium
CCCAAGCCGAGGAGGCGGGTTCGATTCCCGTACACCGCTCTATCGCGTGAGCTACGGCTCAAAAAAAGATGAACATTGAAAGGCGAACAAAAAGCAAGCCGGTCTATCGCTGCTGAGGGAAAGAAAAGCACCAGTGCTTTAATCTCATCGGCAGAGGAAAGTCCGGGCAGCACAGAGCACCACAGCGGTTAATGGCCGTCAGGCAGCAATGTTTGGTCCCTGCTACAGAGACGAGAAAAGTGAAACGAGCACACTGTGGGCTGCAATTCCAAGTAAACCGATGTTTGAGCGCTGCTCGCGTAAGTCGGAGGGTAGGAAGCGAGAGAAACACGTGGTAACACGTCGTTCGAGATTAATGATAGACGCTGCTTCGGCAGTACAGAACCCGGCTTATAGGTTTGCTTTGAGTTCGACTACTTCATAAACACCATGAAAATAAAGTTCTCCGATATTATAAAATTTCTGCGCTATGACATGTGGCGCGTGACAAAGACCGAATATAACGGTTTCTTTCAGCGTATCGGCTATGGACTTATCCGCACGATCGTGTTGGTAGTGCGCGGTTTTACCAGTAAGAACCTGAACGATACCGCAAAGAGCCTCACTTACTCGCTGATTTTCTCGATTGTTCCTATTTTGGCGATGATCGTAGCCGTGGCAAAGGGTTTCGGTGTGTCGGATGTAATAGAGAAACAACTGAATACCTCCTTTTTAGGTGAGACGAACATGGTTCCGACGATCATGTCAATGGTTGATCGATACTTGGAGACCGCACAAGGCGGTGTGTTCATCGGAATCGGTATTCTGATTCTTCTTTGGGCAATTTATTCGTTCTTTCAGTCCGTGGAGACCGCCTTTAACATGATATGGAATGTACGCAAATCGCGTTCCATACTGCGTCAGGCAACGACCTATATCGCTATCGTTGTACTGATACCGGTAATGATTGTTTGTAGCGCGGGTATTAACATCTTCGTTCATACGACGGTGGAAAGTGCGGCGCATTTGGAGATTGTGAACGATTACATGCGGGCGAACGGAGTTAAGTTCTTCCAGTTCGTCATTGTGTGGGTCTTTTTCATATGGATGTACATGGCGATACCGAATACCAAAGTGCGTTTTACGAGTGCGCTTATTCCGGGTATAGTAATGGGTACTTTGTTCCAGTTGCTGCAAATGTTATCGGTTTATTTGATTGCTATGTTGAGCCGAACCAGCATTGTGTACGGTGCGTTTGCCACGATACCTATTTTGATGACCTGGTTGCAGTACACGAGTCTGCTGATTTTAATCGGCGCAGAGATGAGTTATGCCATACAAAACAATGAAGAGTTTGAGTACGAACTGGACGTAAACAGTATGTCCAGACGCTATAAAGACTTCATTATGCTATATCTGCTCAATGTGATTGTAAAGCGTTTTGAGGCAGACGAAGAACCACTCACAGCACACGAATTAGCCGTTCGCGACCATTTACCTATCCGTTTAGTTAATCAGTTATTGAGCCGTATGACCGAGACAGGGCTGCTGAGGGAAGTGTATATAGAAGGTAAAGAGGACCGCACTTTTCAGCCGGCTATGGATACCCATAAGATCTCTATTGGCTTGGTGGCTGACCGCATTGAGAAGCAAGGAACAGAGGAGTTCCTGCAATCGCCATCGCCGGAAATGCAGGCATTTTGGGATAACTATACCGCCCTTTTGGAGAAATACCGGTCACTCGATTCCGTATTGATAAACGAACTATAAAAACAATATTAACCATGAGAAAACAAGTATCTCTATTCTTGACGCTTCTGTTGGCAGGATGGCTGACAGCAGCTCCGAAAATCCAACAAGTAGAACCGCTGTGCTGGTGGACCAACATGCACACACCATTGACGTTGATGTTCCATGGCGAGGACTTGGCGGACGCACAAGTAAGTGTGAACCAGATCGTGCGCGGCAAAGTAGTCCGCGGGGCATGTCTGGGTCTCGTTCCGAAGTCGCAACACAATGCCGAAAGTCCGAACTATCTGTTCGTGGACATGGAAGTATATCAACCGGGTACGTACCGCATCACCTTGAAGAAAGGTAACAAGAAGGCGACCTGCGATTACGTGATCAGCGAGCGCCGTGCGGGCAGCCGTGAGCGCAACAGTTTCACCCCGGCGGATGTGGTGTACTTGATTATGTCCGACCGTTTTGTAGATGGCGACGAGTCCAACAACAGCACAAAAGACACCCGTGAGAAGGCCGACAAGAACAACGTAAACGGACGTTGGGGAGGCGATATTCAAGGTATCATCAATTCGTTCGATCATATTTCCAAACTCGGTTGTACAGCCATCTGGCCGACTCCGATGTTGGGCGATGACGAAGAGGCATGGTCATACCACGGCTATGCTTGCTCCGATTACTATCACATCGACCCGCGCTACGGCTCGAACGAGTTATACGCACAAATGGTAGCTAAAGCGCACGAGAAAGGGCTGAAGATCTTAATGGATATGGTTCCGAACCACTGTGGAGCAGCCCACTGGTGGATGAAAGATCTGCCTTACCAAAACTGGATCAACCAATTCCCGGAGTTCACCAATACCAATAACGTCTTCACGGCAAACTATGACATCAACGCTTCGGAGTACGACCGTTTGCTGTCTAACCGCGGTTGGTTTGACCACCCGATGCCGGATATGAATTTAGAGAACCCGGATCTGCTGAAGTATTTCCAACAATGGGCTATTTGGTGGATCGAGTACGCCAACTTAGACGGTCTGCGCGTGGATACATACCCGTATATAGAGAAGATTCCGGGCAGTCAATGGCTCAAAGCAATCCGTGAAGAGTACCCTAATATCAATATTGTAGGCGAATGTTGGACGCGTCCCGCTCCTGCTGTAGCTTATTGGCAAAGCGGCACTAAGAACTTCGACGGCTTTGATTCAAACCTGCCGACTGTAATGGATTTCCCGGTAGAAGAGGCAATCCGTCAGGCATTGGAGAATGACGGTCAAGGATGGGGCAATGGTCTGACCCGCGTCTATGACGCCATGACCATGGATTATATGTATGCCGATGTGAACAAGCTGTTCACTTTCCTTGGCAACCACGATATGGCACGTATTACGGATGTAGTGAAAGACAAAGATTTGCGCCGTGTGAAGTTGGCATATGTGCTTTTGGCTACTATGCGCGGTATTCCGCAGGTGCTTTACGGCGATGAGTATGCCATGACTTCCGCTTGTCCGGATCCGAGTAATCACTCGTACTTGCGCGCTCCGCTGCCACAAGGCGCAGAAGTGACAGAGAAAATGCAGGACATGTATGATTTCCAGAGCAAGTTGTTCCAGTGGCGTAAGTCCGAACCGGTACTTCATTGGGGTAAGACGATGCATTTCATGTCGCGCGACAACACATACGCATTCTTCCGATATAATGAAAACGAAGCAGTGTTTGTGTTCGCTAACGCATCAGAAGAAGCACGCACTATTCCGACAGGAAACTACGCAGAGATCTTAGGCAAATACAATGCCACCGGCATCAATCCGATGACCAGAGAAGTAGTGGATTTGAGCCGCAAGGATATCAAAGTTCCGGCTTTGGGAACTCTGATAGTTAAACTGTCTAAACGTTAAACTGTTAAATCGTTAAACCGTTAAGTTGTTAAATGGTTAGCGCACAAGGAATACAAAAGACGTGTCCGCGTTGCGGCGCGTCTTTTGTGTGTACACACGATGCTTTTTGCCAATGTGTGGGGATTCGTCTAAACGAAAATGCGCGCGAGTATCTTCGCACGCACTATTCTGATTGCTTGTGTAGAAAATGTCTGGAGGAGATAGGAAGCCTATCCTAACCTTCCATGAAGGGAAGGAACATAGAATTCCAAGACAGTTAGTACAATCTATTGGCGAAATGGAGCACGGAGTCGGGGGCGTTATTCAGAATATGAATGACGTCCTCTAACATTTCTTCGGGATGTACTACTCCCCTCTCCCAAAAGTTATTCTGTCCGGCAGGCAGACGTTGTTTGCGCCAGTTATAGACACGTCCCTCTTGGTATGCTTTGAACCAAGTGTGCTTCTCGTCTATCTCTTTCAGTTCCTGCAAGGAATTACCTCCTGCTCCGACCCATACGTCCGCGTCATGGAAATAACGCAATGTTTCCTCTATGGTCAAAGGGATAGAAGTAGCACGCTCATCGTCATAGAATGGATATGCGGCTCCTGCATCTTTGAAGAGGTATGCCAAGTAGTTCTTGCCGGAAGGCACGTACCATGTACCGCGGAAATTATTGCCGGAGAGGATAGAAACCCCACCCGACCTCCCCACAAGGGAGGAGAAAGAAGACCGCTCATTGACACTGGCGGATAGACTGAGATAGCGGGTTTCCACTTCGTGGAAGATGGAGTCGGCTTCTGGGAGTTTACCGGTAAGGGCACCAAGGACACGGATCCATTCGGCGCGCGCTAAGGGAGAGCCTTCCAACCATTCGTTGATATAAATCGTACAGACACCGAGTTTTTCCAAACGTGCCGCCTCCAAGTTATCATACTGGCCATAGTTGACCGCCAAAAGTGCATCCAAACCGGCTTGGAGTACGCGCTCCGCACTGGGTTTCATGGAGTCGCCGAGGTCGATTTCGTTCCCCTTGAGAGGCGTGTAGATGAGTTCGGGGTTGCATACCGCCACAAGATGATCCATCGCATCAAGGGCATAGAGAAACCCGACCTGCACAGTACTCATCGTGCCTAACCGGAACAAGGGCTCTTTGACACAAAGGCGTTGGTAAGGCTGAAAGACCTCCACCACGACGCCGGAATCGGTCTCTGTAATCTGAAAGCCCGTGGCGTACTTATTGCCGGCAGGTACACTACCCTGCTCTATCGACTGACGAGTACAGCTGAGGAAGCAAAGGAGTAAAAAACTCACCCCCACCCTCCCAATAAGGGAGGGAGAGGTGAGGCTGATATGAAAATGACCTAAATTCATTACGTAACAGTAAGAAAGGCACTATTACTTTTTAGCACCGAGGTTATCGATGCAGAAGTAAGTCGGAGTATTCACACCATAATCTCCTTTACGGCTACCATCCATCACAAAGTGCAGTTCATCAATTTTACCCAGCGAAGAGAGGTCCACGTAAGTCCACTCGGTAAGGATGTTGGTACCCTCAGCGAGTTTAACAGTAACCTGGTTGTTTACATCCTCTCCATTGAGCGCGCCTTGGATGATGAGGGTGAAGTAGTCGTTCGGGCCGAAAGGCTCACCGGCAAAATCGTCACCGTTTTTCATCGAGTTGTACGCATACACATTGTTGGTTACATACACACCCGGAACAACGGCAGGAGAACTCAGTCTGATGACATTGGGTGTATAACCATCTTCATACCAAACCACATAGTTTTTTCCGGCATAAGCGCCTCCCGGTACAGACTTGTAAGCGTCCTTGTAGTCCACAAATTTCGTGTCGGTAATGTTGGTTACAACAGCTCCCGAAACATACGTACCCCCATAAGCAACGGTCTGCTGTACTGCAAAATTACCGCTTGCGAGGTACACGGTTGTGTCCACGCCATAAGCAAATGTGCTCTCCGTTGAAGCGGGGCTGATGGAAGCTTCTTCGAAAGTAGCAACAGATTTGTCCACTACTTCTCCCTGTTTGGAATTACAAGCTGCAAAGGTCAACGCCAAAGCAGCAACGAAAAGAAATGATTTTTTCATAATACTTTTTGTTTATTAGTTAATAAAATTGTTAGTTAATTATTGATATTTAGATCAATAGCTCCTGTTATCTCTGTGGATAATTCTCCGATTAGATCATAGCTCTCGTCCACGGCGGTATAAACCCGCACGAAATCAATTGCGGACAGAGTGACCGGCTTTCCCTCTTCATCCACCGCCCACGACAGGTCGAACGAAGTGCCCTCGATATCCTTATTGGGTTTGTTATCCACATAGCCGAAATCCAAAATGCGTTGTACTATTTGGCCGTTTATTATCTCGGTTTGCGAGGGCAATAAAGCGCCTTTCAGGGTGTATTGGTCTTCGTTTAACCAAAGCGGATAGTACGGATGTTTATGGAAAGGATTTTGCAAGGTGTCTGCCTCGCGTGTATATGTCCGCGAGTAGTTATGAAGGGTTTTAGGATCGTCATAGAGGCATCCTTTGAGTTCATACCACCTATCATCAGGCAGACCGTTTTGGTTCTCATCGCGGCTGACCAGTACTATTCCGGGTTCTGAAGAGCCATAGAGTTCATTTCCCGCCATGAGATAGGCATTTCCCAAGATTTGTATGTCGCGTCCTTCTCTATTTTGTACGGCGTGGTCAAAGCCAAAAGTGATGTAGCCACCCCATCCTCCAAGGGAAATCATGCCCCCTGCGTTATGGGAGATGGCTTGCTCACATTTGCGGCACATAGATGCTTCGTCGTCCCCCTCCTCGTATTTGGGCAACTCATTGACAAACTGCCCCATCGCCGGTCGGTATTCATAGACTTTGGCTATATATGGGGAGTAATTGGTGGTGTCCTTCTTTGTGGAGTCACTGTGAAGTTCATATGCTCCATTGATCCGGCATAGATGCCCCGGGATGTCGCCCGTATAGGTATGCCAATGCTCTTTTCCATCATAACTATAGCAATACAGCACACCGGAGGAGACGTAATTTTTGGCGTCTGTGATATAAAGCGTTTCATTTGTTGCCAACAACGCATATGGGTGCTCAAACGAAGTGATGTCTATCGGTTGTTCGAGTTCCGTGAGGTCAATGGTAGAGAACGCCCGGAGTTTATGGGAGTCCTTATCGATGACATATGCCGTGGAGCCAATGATAGAAATGTTGCTTGCCTTCACATTTAGCCGCTGATTACCCTTACAAAAGTCCAGGATTACCAAACAATCATCAGTAGATACCCACAACTTGCCCTCTGCGTCCGGGCGGATCCGCTGCGGATTGGAGCCAATGGTGATTTTTTCGATTTCGGTGAAGGTGTTGAGGTCAATGACCGAGACGGTGGAATCGTGTTGGTTAAGAATATATCCTCCGGAATTGACGACGTATAGTTTATCTCCGAGTACACATAGTTCGTCCGGCTGATGTCCCACTTTGACTTCCCTTTTGACAGTAAGCGAAGCGGTGTCGATTTCATAGACAGAACCCAACATCTGGGGGTCCGCCACGCTGCCCACATAAGCGCTCACGTACATCTTATCGCCCTTGAACGCCATATAGCGGCAGTTCGGGAGGTCAATTTTAGCGATGTGACGCGCTTTGAGATCCATTACTTCCACTTTATGTGAGCAGTTGATGACAGCATAGAGTTTTGAACCATATTGCTGAATGTCATTTCCCACGTCGCCTAATTCCTTCATTTGAGTCGGGTTCTGAGAGCCATACCAGTTGGCGTAATACTCTCCCGTGTAGAGGTTCATGTAATCCAGACGCGCTTTGTTAGCGCCCATGTTTCCCTCGCATAAGACGTACAATCCTCCTTCGCGCACCTCGTCCGTGACATGCGTGCCGATGGTAGGATAAATCACTTCGTCGCCTCTACAAGAAAAGAGACAAAGGGACAAAATACAAAGTAAAAAATCTAATATCTTACGGCTAATGTGCATCGTACGTTCTGTTTAGGCATCGGGTAGTTCCGGATCACTTCGTAATCCTGCCCGAGCAAGTTGTTAATCTCCATATTCGCCTTGAGCCACCATCGTTTGATCCCCCATTCGGCATAAAGCGAGAGGTCATGCGTGTACCAAGGCTGAACGTGATTAAAAATCGTGTTTTCCTGCTGGCTATAGCGCTCGCCGACATAGATGAAGGAGTAATTGAGCCCGTAATGGTCTCCGCGGTTACTTTTCCAATCCAAGCCAAGAACCACACTACCGCTATGCCAGGGAATATAAGGGATCTGGTGGCCATAATAGGTGTCGTTAGGGTTTGTGACATCTATGGCTCGCTGGTACGTATAATTGAGCCTCGTGCGTAGAACAAAGCGCAAGGGCAAATAGAACGAGGCGTCGGCTTTGGCGTCCACGCCGTTGATTTTCACGGTTCCCAAGTTGAGCATGGTCCAACGGAACTGCTGGCCTTTTGGGTACGCGATAATTTTATCCGTCACGCGGTTGTAGTAATAGGAGATGCTTGTTGCTATTTCAAAGCGGCGGGTATTGGTTGTTTTATAGGCGAGTTCGACGGAATGCTGTCGCGCCAACTCCGGCCGGAGATTCGCGTTGCCGAGATCCGTGTAATAGAGGTCATTAAAGGTCGGATAGCGATAACTCTGTTTATAGAACGCATTGATACTCAGGTCAATAAGCGGATAAGGACGGAAAGAGAAGAAGATACCCGGAGTGAACTTAGGGGAATTGACAATCGAAGTCATGAGGACCGATGCCTGAATGCGGAGATAATCCTTTATATTGAATGCCGTAGCGGCAGAAAGCCAATGTGAATGACGGTCAAAACGCTCTTTGGGCGCGTTGAGGAGCAGGTTCTCGCGATCCAGGATGTTATACTGATAATCATATGCGACGGACAAATCCCACCAGTTATAGAGCCGGATTTTATTGGCGAAAGAGAGGTACGCCTCTTGCTGCACGTACTTGTTGTCCGAGGGCAGAAGACGCGTATCATAGTTTTTATAATGGGTGAAATCGTTTGCGTATTTGAAGAGGAGACGCGTACTCCACCGCCCGAACCATTCATCCTGCCACTGGCCTTGGATGAAGGTGTTCCGATCCCAGAGGCGCTCGCCGTTCCGCCAGACATTATTGACAATCGCGCCCGGCACACCTCGCTCCGAGTAGTAGTTATAGGCATGAAGACGCCAAAATCCCGTTGTGCGGTAATAATGATGCAAGCCCAGTTCCGCACGAACGGCATTCACATCACCGTTTTGGCGGACGGCTGTGGTGTCATACGCCGTTTCGCCATTAGGCAGGACACGCCGGTAGCGGAAAGGATATTTGCCATCCGAATAGACATATTCGGCATCGAGGGTCAGGGAGAGATCCTCTTTTAGTTTGACATCCACTCCCACATTGGGATTAGCCAAGGCAAAGGAGCCAAATCGCATTTTGCCGCGCACATGCACGTGCTCGTCCGGCTTAAAATAAGGCTTGCGGGTAGTGAGATAGATGTTTCCCGCCGAACCGAACTCCCGCGCAGACTGAAAAATATCGGATTTCTGGCCGTTAAAGAGTTGTATTTCCTCCATATTATCCAGCGAGTAGCGGCCTAAGTCCACTTGTCCGTTCTGGGCATTTCCCAATTGAATGCCGTTGTAATACACCGCTGTATGCTGGCTTCCCATCGAACGGACATTGATGGTCTTGATTCCCCCCACTCCGCCATAATCTTTAATCTGTACGCCGGAGAAATAGCGCAAGGCATCTGCCACAGAGAGCGCGTTGAGGCGTTGGAGTTCAGGTCCTTTGAGGGTCTGCGGCTGAATGACATCCTTTTCCAGCGCGCGCGCCGTAACCTCCACTTCCTCGATTTGGAAGCGGCGGTACAACGAGTCCAAGTCTGTATCGCTTTGCGCAAATACAGAGATAGCACAGAGTGCCGAACAAAGTATGAAAAATATCTTTTTTGTCATTGTTCGTCCTATTCCAAGAGGACTTACCAATCGATACAAAAAGGAAAGCGATCTGACTTATGCCGAAGCAATCACAGTAGCCGGTCTGTCCGGGATTTGCACCCGCGTTCTCTTATCCTATTTGCGTGCCGGGTCGGTTGTTAAATCAATACCTAATTTCTTAAATGTTCTCCAATCCACTTCTTTGAGCATTACCGTAGAGTGCGCTTGGCAACCCTTCAGTAACGGTAGTGTTTCCAACGCCTTTCGGCAGTTGTCGTCATGCAACGAGAGAACCGAAAGTGCCACTAACACTTCGTCCGTGTGCAGACGCGGGTTCTGACCATGCAGATAACTGATCTTCGTTTTCTGTATGGGTTCAATGATATTTTGCGGAATAAGCCTCAGGGCATGGTCAATGCCGGCTAATTCCTTCATTGCGTTGAGTAAAAGCGCCGCCGAAGAGCCCAATAACTGTCCTGCCTCCGCGGTAATAATCTTACCATCCGGCAACTCGATTGCGGCAGCATGGTTGAATGAGCCATCGTGCAGAGCTCCAGAAAGCGCCCGGCGTTCACGCGCGGCAACTGTTGTGCGGCGATACGCTGTAGTGATACCCACTTGTTGCTGCAAAAGCGCCAGTTTCTTCACCTCCGCATCGTTGCATTTACCGTTCGCTAAATGGCAGAGCGACTGGAAATAGCGGCGGATGATCTCCTGCTTGCTGGCTTCACGCACGGCTTCGTCATCGCTGATGCAGAAACCCACCATATTAACACCCATCTCTGTGGGCGAATGATACGGGCTGGAGCCATAAATAGAAGTAAACAAGGCTTCCAAGACCGGGTAAATCTCTATATCGCGGTTGTAGTTCACCGCTGTCTTGCCTGTTGCCTCCAGATGGAAGGGGTCGATCATGTTCACGTCCTGCAAGTCCGCCGTAGCGGCTTCGTACGCCACATTCAATGGGTGCTTGAGCGGCAGGTTCCACACGGGGAAAGTCTCAAACTTTGCATAACCTGCCTCTTTGCCACGCGCGTGCTCGTTATAGAGCTGGCTCAAACAAACCGCCATCTTGCCACTACCCGGTCCGGGAGCAGTTACAACCACCAAAGGCCGCGTGGTCTCGATATAATCATTGCGACCGAAGCCCTCCTCGGAAGCAATCAGCTCCACGTTATGAGGATAACCCTCGATGGTATAATGATAATAGACACAGATTCCTTTCCGCTCCAACCGCTGGCGGTACGAGTCTGCGGAACGTTGGCCCGAATAGTGAGTAATAACTACCGAAGAGACTAAGAATCCACGCAAAGCGAACTCTTCGCGAAGACGCAGGACATCTTCATCATACGTAATACCCAAATCCTGGCGCACTTTATTACGCTCAATATCCAAAGCGGAAATAACGATAATGATCTCCAATGAGTCCTGCAACTGGGTCAACATACGCAGTTTACTATCCGGCATAAAACCGGGTAGCACGCGGCTGGCGTGCATATCATCGAACAACTTGCCCCCCATTTCAAGGTAGAGCTTATTGCCAAATTGCGCAATTCGGTCGCGTATATGCTCCGACTGAATGCGAATATATTTATCGTTATCGAAAGCTTTTTGCATAACAGGGTACAAAATTACTGCTTTTTTTGCACATATGCAAGTTTTTTGTACTTTTTTTTCAAAAAATAGCACTTTGGGCTTGCTTGGAAGGATTTTTTTTTGTAATTTTGCATCGAATTTAGAAAATATGGATATTCAGGAGGCTGTCAATATCATAATAAATAAGGTACACGCGTACATGCGCGCGAACCCGGAAAGCGAATTGCACCGGCAGGGAAAAATGTTCGGTGTGCTAATGGTGGATGGTGGAGATCATCCGCTACCCTATTTGGCGGCATTCTCTGCCCAATTAGACGGCAGTTATGACCACGAGGGGTTTGTGCCGCCTGTCTATGCGATGTCCACTCCCCCCGTAGGAAGCAACAAAGTGGAGTCCAGACGTTTGCAACAGTTGCTTTTTTCCAACTACCGGTTTGTAAACGGTTTGGGCGAAACGAAAGATCTATTGGAGATTTTTGCAAACGAGAAGCCTATTGTCTCTCTGGAAAACTGGTTTGGTAAGGAACGAGGAGCAAGGGAGTCTTCCGTTTTGCCTCCAGCAGGAGCCGGAGAATGCTGTGCACCGAAATTATTGCAATACGCGCTGACGCATGGACTGAAGCCAGTTTCGTTAGCGGAGTTCTGGATCGGTGCTTCGCCACGCAATGAGATTCGGCAGGAAGGTGTGCTCTATCCGCCTTGTTCCGGGCGTTGTGCACCTATTCTAAGACATGTAACCAAAGGTCTGAATGTGGAGTTTGTCACTTCCCAACAACCCTCTCCGGCTGTATTGGAGGAGATAGAAACGCTGTATGAGGACGATTTTCTGATGGTTGCGAACAAGCCGGCAGGAGTATTATCTGTTCCCGGCAAGACGAATGAGATCTCGCTGACAGAGTTCCTCTCCAAGCGGCTTAACGGAGCATATATCATGCCGGCGCATCGTTTGGACCAAGACACCAGCGGACTGATCGTATTGGCAAAGAAGCCGGATGTATATAAAGAATTACAATCCTATTTCCAACGCCGGGACATTCAAAAGCGCTATGAGGCCGTGCTTGCGCCCAATAACCGTTTTCAGGCAATACCCGATGAAGGCGAGATCAGTTTGCCCTTGCTGCCAAATCCATATGACCGTCCGCGGCAGATGGTCAACAAGGAGCATGGAAAGGCCGCCATTACACGTTTTCATGTCCGCGAGCGGAGAGCGGATGGTTCGGTGTTGGTAGATTTCTATCCTCTGACGGGCAGGACACATCAGTTGCGTGTTCATGCGGCTCATCCGGAAGGACTGAACGCGCCAATTGTCGGCGATCGCTTGTATGGCAAAGCAGGAGAACGCCTCATGCTCCATGCAGCGGAGATCACATTTCTGCATCCCGTAACAAAAGAAGAGATGCATTTCTGCATCCCTTCTCAATTCTAATTTACGACTTTTGGTCTTTCTCTTTCGACTCCTCATCCACTTCATCGTCGTGGTAATAGTTATAGGCCTGGTATGCTTTGTCCTCACGAACCAGTTTGCCATATAGTTTGCCGTATAACTTACCAAAACGTTTGGAGCGACTGCTGCCGTAGCCATAACCGTAACTACCATAACCATAGCCGTAACCACCATAACTGCCATACCCATAGCCGTAACTGCCATAGCCATAACCGTACGTGTGGTTCTTTCCGAGCGAGATGTCGGAGAGTACCAATTGAATCTTCTCAGGATTCTCCACCACTTCGCGCATCTGTTCCAAAGTCTGTTTGCAGAAGGACTTATTGGTGAGCATGCAACGGATGACGAACAAGCACATATCACTCTGCTCGATAATCGTATAGGCGTCCGGAACAAGACCAATAGGAGATGTGTCAATGACGATGAAATCGTACTCTTCACGCATTTGGTTCAAGAATTCCGTGAATTTATCAGAGTGAATGAGTTCACCCGGATTCGGCGGAATAGTTCCAGCACGCACGAAGTCGAATCCAAACGGCGTATTCTTGACCATGATTTCATCCAGTTCGCAATCTCCTGCTAAGTAGTTGGAAATACCATTACCGCCTTCCAATGCCAGCTTGGTGTGAATATTCGGTTTGCGGATATCCATGTCGATCAGCAAGGTCTTTTTGCCGCTCATAGCATAGAGGGCAGCCAAGTTGGTAGAGATAAAGGTCTTACCATCTCCGGACTCCGTGGAAGTGATACAAACCACCGTCTTGGTTTTGCGGCGCAGCACAAACTCCATACGCGTACGGATCGCACGCAGCATTTCCGCATAAGTAGATCGTGGCGCATCTTTGACCAAGGTCGGGTTTTGGTTACGTGCATGGCGCAATGTACCGATTAGACGGAAGACGCGCAGATTCACTACATCCTTCGGCGAGCGGATTTTGTTGTTAAGCAACTCACTCAGCGTAATCAGCACTAACGGAATCAGGAAACCGATGAGAAGATAAGAAGTAGTCGTTTTTTTCTTGGTCTTCATATTCATGACAGAAAGCGTGCGCGCTTTGTCCATGATCGAGTTATCGGGCGTGTTGGACGCCTTCTGAATCTCAGCCTCTGCGCGTTTCTGGAGGAAGAACGTGTAGTAGTTATCATCAATGCGGTAGTTACGCTCGATAGCAACCATCTGCAGTTCTTTCTCCGGCAGTGTTTTGAGCGAATCCTCTGCTTCGGAATAGCGGCGTTTCAGATCCATTTTCTCTATTTCAAGCGTTGCACGCATGGATTTCACCACCTCTTCGATAGAACTTTTGATGGTCTCCATCTCTTTAGTGTACTTCGCATAATAGACGTTTTTCTCTGTCAGTTCGCTGCGTTGAATACGTATTTCGTTGAAACGTTGCACTAATCCCGCTAAAGTGGGTTCCGACAAGCCCATTGTGCTCGGAGCAATCACCGCATCATTATTCATATTCGTATGAATATAGTTGATGAGGTAGTCGAAATAGGTCTCGCGCAAACGCAGGTCCAATGCCTGTTGGTTATAACCGGCTATCATTCCCATTAACTCACCTGCGTATGTATTCACATCGATGAAGCGATTCTCCTGACGGAAATCGGTCATAGCGCCCTCGCTGACACGTAACGAGGCTTTGAGTGTATCCAACTGCTGATCAATGAAGCGGATAGAGTTCTCCGCCACTTCGTTTTTCTTCTCCAAGTTCTGGAGCAGATATACTTTCGCCAACATGTCGAGGAACTCACAGTCACGTTGCGGCGTTTCACTGGTAAGCGCAAGAGCGAGAACCGTAGATCCGTCACGCACAAACTGCAACTGCAAACCGCCCATGAACTCATTGATCAGGGACTCACGATCGCGGAAACGGAAAAATATTCTTCCGGAATTAACCATCAATTCTGTCGGCCAGATAATAATGTCAAACAATTGACAAGAAACGGGTTCTCCGTAACGTGCATCGATACTCAGCGGCATATTCTCATCGGTCGAAGACACATGCAGCGTACCGTCATTTCTGAAATCAATCTGGAACAACATATTGTACGCACGCTCGCTCACGCGCATATCGTCAATAACGATAGGCGACTGATGATACAGATTACGCGTTTTGAAACGTCCTTGGGTAATATACTCCACTTCCATGAACGGAAGCGAGTCCACTACCCTGCCGATCAAGTCATAGGAACCGAGCATGATCATCTGGTTGTTCACGTTCTTGTAGCCGGCATCCACTCCGAATCCCTGCATCAAAGCCAAATCCGCTCCATAGCCGGAATTTTCCTTAATGACAATCGTGCCCTGGGAGTAATACGTTGGCATCCAGCGTCTGTTTTTCAACATCGCCAGACCCAACGCAATCGCTACAGCGATTACAAACAAATACCAATAATGAAGATAGACGAACAACCACTCCATGATATTGAAATTGGAGCCTTCTTCTTCGTCATTGTTTTGTTGTTGTAATGGGTCCTGCATGTAATACTGCTGGTTTCCACCTGCATAATAATTGCCATTCGGTCCGGCGTAATAGTTACCGTTTCCCTGGTAATAACTGTTATTACCACCCGGTGTGTAATATTGATTATTGTTACTCATAGTCGTTATTTATAGGCGTTAGCCACAAGATTCAAAACAGTTGTCAAGAGGGCTATAGAACTGGTTATCAAGCCGATGAAACCGGCATAGCTCGGTACTTTATAGAAGCTGTCTTTCGTACGCGCTACATAAATCACGTCGTTCGGATAGACATAATAGTATTTTGAATCAATAATGGTGTTGGTACGAATATCAAATTCCAAAATCTCCGGCTCCTGTCCAAAGTCCTTCGGACGAACAATGCGCACATGTCTGCGGTCTCCGCTATTCATCACATCGCCCGTCATCGCCAGGGCTTGGAAGATATTCATCTTCTCCTTATAAATATAATATTGTCCGGAATTCGCATCTCCGATCACCGAGAAATACTTGTTATAAAGTACCATCTTCACATCTGCATCGGGGATTATTTCCCGGAATGCTTCTCTTAACACCGCTTCTGCTTCCAACTCCGTCAAGCCAACGAGCTTCACCGGTTTGAGGAAAGGCAGATCCACCGTTCCATCTGAATAGACGCGGTATGAGTTCGCGTACTGACCGGAGGACATATTATTATTGGACGAGAATGTTTTGGTAATGGTCTCATCCATGGAAATCAAGCGATAGATAATCTCGTCGTTTACATGGATGCGGTAAGGCTCATACGCCGCACTATCATAGACCGGAATGCCGTTGTTCTTCGTCGGTTCCTGCAAATAGCCGATGACGTGGTGAGTATAACAACTGCTCATCAACACCGCCACGAGGAGTAATATTATCGAATGTATCTTTCTCATCATTTACTTCCTCCATTTATTTCTTTGTTAGTGACGTGTTTGTTCCAATGGTTGATACCAGTTTGCACAATCGTGTAAATCAAGATACCAAACGAAAGCGTAGAAGCCGTTACGCCAATGACGGTTGTTACATGGTTGATACCAAAGCTGTAACCCGGCATCTCACGGATATAGATGATGTCGTTCGGCTCGATGTAGTAATACTCCGAGTTGACAATATCTTCGGTACGCGCATCAAAGGTCTTGATCGTCGTAACGCCGTTGCGCTCACGCACGAGTTTCACTTCCTTACGGCTGTTGAACTCGTCCATATCTCCTGCCATAGCAAGGGCTTCAAAGATGGTCATCTTCTCTTTGTTGATCATGTAGCGGCCACTTTGCGCGCCGATGATAGAGAAACTGCGGTTTACTACGTTCACTTCTACGGAGATCGTACTATAGCCCGGCAATTCCTGCAACAATGTTCCGAGACGTTTTTCCAACTCTTGGCGCACTTCGCGGGTCGTTTTGCCTTGCACGAAGACCTTGCCGATGGTGGGGAAATCAATGCTTCCGTCCTCGTGTACCAAATAGGTATAAAGGTCATACGAACCTCCCATGCTTCCATGATTCATCTGCTGGCGCATGGTAGAAGCATTTGTACCACCGGCGTTGTACATCTTCATTACCTCTTCATTTAAGGAATACACGTACACGTACAGGCGGTCGCCTATGCGTAACTCGTAATCCTCAAAACTCAGCGTGTCGGCATAAGAAGGGATCTCCTTATCCGGTTTCTGCATATAGTTCACTTTTCGCGCTGTCACACAAGAGGAAAGCGCAAAGCCCACTATTGCAAAAAACAATATGTATTTCAATTTTCTCATCTTCTCTCATCCCATCCAAACGGGTGTGGGCTTAATGGTAATTTAGCTAAGGGGTGGTAGTCACCAACGAGTCCGATCGGTTCTGCATGACGGATCTGTGATACCGTCTCGATGCACGGACGTGCCTCGGCGATACGGAAACCGTTACCGGCAAGAATCTGCCTGTAACTCTCGGTGTGCAACTCTGTAAATCCTGCGCTGAACTCAAATTCCTCGCCGTCGATAGAGAGCGTGCGGTATGTACGTTTCTCACCTTGCACGGCATTAGCAGGAAGACAATCCGCATTAATAGAAAGGAAATAACGCACGCGCGCTTTCTCTAACTCCAAATAGCCGGCCACACGGTCAAAGGACATCACATGGACGATGTTCTGCTTCACCGGTCCGAAGATCCATTGCAACATGTCGTAGAAATGCACGCCGATGTTGGTGGCAATACCGCCGGACTTATGCACATCGCCTTTCCAGGAACTGTAATACCATTTGCCGCGACTCGTGATATAGGTCAGATCCACGTCGTAGATCTTATCTTTCGGTCCGTTAGCCACTTTCTCCTTCAGCGCGCGGATCTTGTCGTGCAGACGCAGTTGTAGAATGGTATATGCCTGGTGTCCGGTCTCTGCCTCCAATTCCACCAAGTTATCGATGTTATAAGGATTCAGCACAAGCGGCTTCTCGCAGATCACATTACAGCCCAGACGCAGACCGTAACGAATAAACGCATCGTGGGTGTAGTTCGGCGTACAGATAGACAACCAGTTCAAGGGATTTGCCGTGCGCATCTGCTTGGAGCAGAAACGGTCAAACTGCTCATTCTCAGTAAAGAACGAGCAATCCGGGAACGAACTGTCCAAACGTCCCACACTATCAAACTTGTCATACGCGACAATCAAGTCATTACCGGTATCGGCGATGGCTTTTATGTGTCTCGGAGCGATGTAACCTGCGGCTCCGATAAGTCCAAAATTTAATTTCTTATCCATGATTTTGTTTTACTATTATTCGCTTTACTATGTTTTTGGTTGTTTGCATCAACCATTCTTTGTACCATGCCGCTTTGTTGTTTGTCCACCGCTGCGGGTGTGTGGTAATCATCACATGGTTTGGTAGTTTGCCCTGCTCTATTGCATTTATCAGTTCCTGCGTTGTGTGCCAAACCAAGCCTTTTGCGGTCCATTCGTCTTGGTAACCGGGTATCTTGTCGCGCACACTCACTTTGTAACCATCCCAGCAACGGCCTGTGTCCGTCAGGTAGAACACATCGCTAAAGTCGGAGTCCATATACGGCTCGCCGATGATACCGAGCGTCTTGTAGTCGTATTTCTGCCAAAGATCCTTGCTGTCATACTTACTTGTCGGCGCGCCGTGCATGCAGATTGTTTCTACAGCGTAGTACTGCCGGAAATAGTTCAGCCAAGTTTGGAAATGGCTCCATGCTTGATCTATGTTTCCGTTGCATAGACTCATGTCCTCGTAATGATAGCCTATTTCGTGCCCGAGTTGCGCGATAGAACGGATGATTTGCGGCTGGTTACTTTCCGGTATGATTCGGAAGTAATAACTTGCTTTCGCGCCCAAGGAATGTTCAATCTGCGCAGTCTTGAGGCTGTTCGGGGCTTTCAGATCCACATCGTGGCGGAGGATGACATATTTGTCATTTGACATTTGATGCAGGTAGTCTGCATAGGAAATCAATTCGTAACCTTGTTTTTGCAAGGTCTCCAAGAGTTCACGATATATGTCCAGCGAGAAGTCTCTCATCTTTCTGCGCGCATCGGGTTCTCTAAAAAGTCTTTGTATGCGAGACGGATACCGTCTTCGAGTTCGGTCTTGTACGTCCAGCCGAGTTTGGTTGCTTTGCTAACATCCAGCAGTTTGCGCGGCGTGCCGTCCGGACGGGTACTATCCCAAAGGATTTCTCCTTCATAGCCAACTACTTTCGCCACCAGTTCCGTTAAAGCTTTGATGGTCAACTCCTTGCCTGTTCCGGCATTGACGGTCTCGTTGCCGGAGTAGTTATTCATAAGGAAAACACAGAGGTTAGCGAGGTCGTCCACATACAAGAACTCACGCAGCGGAGAACCTGTTCCCCAGCACGTCACACTCTTTGCGCCACTCACTTTCGCCTCATGGAAACGTCGGATGAGCGCCGGCAGGACGTGGCTGTGCTCCGGGTGATAGTTATCATTCGGACCATAGAGGTTCGTCGGCATGACAGAGATGTAATCCGTTCCGTACTGACGGTTCAAAAACTCGCAGTATTTGAGTCCGCTGATCTTTGCCAGCGCGTACGCCTCGTTGGTCTTCTCCAACTCACCGGTTAACAGACAACTCTCCTGCATCGGTTGTGGCGCCATACGCGGATAAATGCAGGACGAGCCCAAGAACTCCAATTTCTTAACGCCGTTCTTCCATGCCGCATGAATAACATTCATCTCGAGGATCATGTTGTCATACATGAAATCCGCGAGGGCATTCTGGTTCGCCACAATACCTCCCACTTTAGCCGCTGCAAGGAACACATACTCCGGTTTCTCTTCCGCAAAGAACTTCTCCACCGCCTCTTGGCGACACAGGTCCAATTCTTTGTGCGTCCGTGTCACAATATTCGTATATCCCTGCCTTTGCAGTTCCCGTACGATTGCAGATCCCACCATTCCACGGTGTCCTGCTACATATATTTTTGCATTCTTCTCCATTTTTTCTTTGTTTTATCTATTTATTCTCCCGTTTTCGTCATACCAGTCTCATACCAAGCATCCGATGAGCATCCGATGAGTACCCGATGAGCATCCGATGAAGACCAATGGAAATCAGATGGAAATCAGATGGAAGATAAGGAGAAATCATTTGTCCACTCCTTTCTCGAGGTACTCTGCCAAGTTGACCTTACGGATCTCCGCGGCGGCGTCATCAGCAGCTACTTTCTTCATATCGTGCGCCACCATGAGTTCAACGAGTTGCTCAAAAGATGTGGTCTGCGGATTCCAACCGAGTTCGTGTTTGGCTTTGGAAGGATCTCCGAGGAGGTTTACCACGTCTGTCGGGCGATAGAAGTCCGGGCTGACAGCCACAACGGTGTCTCCGACTTTGAGTTCCTTAGCCTGCGCGAGCGCAGTATTGATGCTTGCTACGATACCCTTTTCGTTGATACCTTCGCCTTCCCAACGGAGTTCGATGCCAGCGTGGTGGAAAGCGAGTGTTGCGAACTCGCGGACGCTATGCTGCACGCCGGTCGCGATAACAAAATCTTCCGGTGTATTATGCTGAAGGATCAACCACATGCACTCTACATAATCTTTGGCGTACCCCCAGTCGCGCAAACTATCCAAATTACCCAAGTACAGACAATTCTGTTTTCCTTGCGCGATGCGTGCCGCTGCGAGCGAGATTTTACGGGTCACGAACGTCTCTCCGCGGCGCTCGGACTCATGGTTAAAGAGGATACCCGAGCAGCAGAACATGTTGTACGCCTCGCGGTACTCTTTGATGATCCAGAAACCATACAGTTTAGCCACGGCGTACGGGCTATAGGGATGGAAAGGCGTCGTCTCGGATTGCGGTACTTCCTCCACTTTGCCGTAGAGCTCAGAAGTAGAAGCCTGATAGATCTTACAGGTTTTCTCCAAATGGTTTGTGCGAACCGCCTCCAGAATACGGAGCACACCGACCGCATCCACATCAGCGGTAAACTCCGGTGCATCGAAAGAGACCTGCACGTGGCTTTGTGCAGCGAGGTTGTAGATCTCATCCGGCATCACTTTTCCCACCAATTTGACCAGCGACATCGAATCGCTCATGTCGGCATAGTGCAAGTGAAAATGCGGCGTACCCTCCAAATGGGCAATACGCTCACGGTAATCGACTGAGCTACGACGGATAATACCGTGTACCTCGTATCCTTTTGCCAATAAAAACTCGGACAGATAACTACCGTCCTGTCCCGTTACTCCTGTTATTAAAGCAGTTTTAGCCATATCGTTAAAATAGGAATTTCAAAAAAGTGTGCAAAGTTACAAAAAAAATTTCATATACGCAAGCACGCGCGCGAAAAAAACACTTATTTGTTCATTTTTAGCCAAAAAACGGCATCTGACTCCAAAGTCCAATGCGGTAAAGGGGAAGAAGGAACATACCCGGCGTTCTTATAAAGCGTCGAACAAGGAATATTTTGCGTAGCAATAATAGCGTATAATAATCTAAGGTTCAGGAAGCCGAACGCGTAATCTTCGAGTTGTTTCAAGGCTTCCTTTCCGAGTCCTTTTCCGCGCGCTTCGGGGATGATATACATGCCAATTGCCGCCCGCCGGTTTCTGGGATCGAAGTCAAAGAGGTCAATACATCCCAAAGTCGTTTCATCCTCCATAATAATCAACCTCAGTTGACCGTCGCGGTAAATATCTCCGGTCGTGGATTCGATATAGTTCCGCAAATCCTGCTGCGAGAGCGGATTATGGTTTGCCCCGTCCGCCCATGACGAAGCATCGTTCTCCCATTGATAGAGAAACGGCAGGTCGGAAGGTTCGATTTTACGGAGCTTGATCATCATTTAGCCAAACAATTTAGCAAAAAAGCCTTTCTTTTTCGGTTGCAAATCCTCCATATTCCCTTGCGGAGCAGGTTCGTACGGGTGCCCTGTATGGATCATATTATAGATCACCCCCCAGTCCGGCAAACCACCTAAATTGCGGTCATCAATCCACAGATCCGCTACCAGTTTGCGCGCCGTTCCATGCTCGGGTTCTTCCTCCGGGTAATTGCTGTTCACGGCATAAAACTCCAAGCCTTTGGACTTGCAATAATCAAGCGCTTCTTGCAGCAAATCACCCTCACGAACGGTCCAAAGGATGATCTGATGATGGTCCTCTTCCTGTAGTTTTTTCAAGGTCTGAATAGCAAACGGAATCGGTTTGCCGATTTTGGGATATTCGTGTGTTACAATCGTCCCGTCAAAATCACATGCAATAATCATAAAGGATTTACAATTTGGGGATTAATAAGTTGGTTCATTGGGGTCTTTGGGCGTCATTTCCTGCTCCATTTTGCCAAGTGTCGGTTTGGTAAAATACCACGCAACAGCACTCATCGCCGCTAACCACATCATCGGTTGATAATTACCTAAAAGGTAATAAAGCGCAATGTTCATCGGCATCGTAAAACCCACCACCAAAATACGTTGTGCCGCAACACCCTCGTATTTTTCATATGTATCCGGCTTGAACAATTTAACCGTATATAAACCAAACGGAATGGCAATCAGCGTCAAACCCATAACCACATACTGAAGAAACATACCCGGTTGCTCCATCGGGCTTAAAGGCTCAAAATCAGGCCGCGAAGTCAAATAATACATCCCGCTCAATACAATGAGCGTAAAGACCATGATACCATAATAACACCAGTTGAGGTGCTTGATAACTTTCTCTTCCATAATCAATTTATTGTCAGTTAAACGTTTTATCCTTTAAATTCCGTACGGTTAACGATGGATCGCCCGAGCGTGATTTCATCGGTATATTCCAATTGGTTGCCGATAGCAATACCTCGCGCGATCTGGGACAACTTAGGCAGTTCCGCCAACCCTGTATTCGCCAAACGGCGGGAGATATAGAAATTCGTGGTGTCTCCTTCCATCGTGGTAGGCAGGGCTAAAATGATCTCCTCTACTCCGCCTTTGGTGACCCGTTCTATCAGCGAATCTATCTCAATATCTTTCGGTCCTATTCCTTCCATAGGCGAAATGACGCCTCCCAAAACATGATAAACGCCGTTATACTGCCCTGTATTTTCAATGGACATGACGTCCTGGACGTTTTCCACCACGCAGATGGTAGCATGATCGCGCCTCGGGGAACTGCAAATCGGGCAAATCTCGGTGTCCGAAATATTATGGCACGTGCGGCAATAAAGCACCTCTTTTTTTAGGCGCGTGAATGCAGTAGCAAATGCTTCCACGTCTTTATCGGACTGACGCAAGAGATGCAACACCAAACGCAAAGCGGTCCGCCTTCCCACACCGGGAAGCGAAGCCATTTGATTAACCGCTTGTTCTAATATTTGGCTTGGATATTCGGACAAATTATATTGGTTATTGGTGGTTGGTAATTTACGACTTCTTCGCCCATCGCGCGGGCAAAATACGATACGGATAGCGTTCCCGTATATCCGCGGCATTGGGACAATCGATGCGGTGGATGCGGATGCCTTTGAGGACGGAAACAAAAGCGAAAATAGGATCACCCGGCTGCGGATTGCAACACTTGGAGAGGTTAAAATCCACATTCTTCACGTTCATATCCACCTCTATAGCCAAACCGTTCAAGTCCGACTTGGGCACATATTCGGTATGCTCATGCATCACGGGCGCCTCTTCGGGCGTAAGCATCACATCGCGCAAACGCTGCACATCCTCTTTGCCCGTTGCCACGGACTGATACATATCCGAAACGGCCTTGTAACCAAGCCGAATCGCCATGCGCGTTATATCCGCTTCGGTATATTCGATCTTCCAGTTCTTGAAGCGGCGTTCGATCAGCTCTTTTCCTTCTGCCGCCGATTTATATTCCTGCTCTTTGAGCGCTTGACGGATCTTGCTCTTGGCTTTAGAGGAAGCCACAAACTCCAACCATCCGGCATTGGGACGCTGGTTAGGTGAGGTCAAAATAGAGACCTGATCGCCGTTCTCCAGCTTTTGTCGAATGGAGACGTTTTGATTACGAATAGTACCGCCGACGCAATGCGAGCCGACTTCGCTATGAATAGAATAGGCAAAATCCAAAACCGTGGCACCTTCCGGCAAACGCCTCAAATCGCCTGTCGGCGTGAAGACATAGACATCTCCGGACTTCTGCACAATATTCCCCTTGACGCCTTTGTACGACCAGTGCGCCGCCACACCTTTCTCCGCGATCTCATCCATTCGTTTGGTACGAATCTGCACTTCTACCCATCGATTTTCAGGTCCGAGCACCGTGGTATGCAACGACTCGTAGCCGTTCTCTTTGGGAACAGAAAGCCAGTCGCGCAAGCGTTTGGGGTTAGGTGGAAAGATATCCGTAATGAGGGAATAGACCTGCCAGCAATCGGATTTTTCCTTCTCGGGAGGCGAGTCTAATATGATACGGATTGCGAAAAGGTCATATATCTTATCCACATCGCAATGTTGCGCCTGCATCTTATGATAGATGGAGTGAATAGATTTCGGACGGCCTTTGATGGTAAAGGAAAATCCTTCCGCCTTCAGTTTCTCCTCCAACGGCGCAATAAACGATGCGATATACGCCTCACGCTCCGCTTTTTTTGCGTTCAACGCGTGCGCGATATATTTATAGGTGTCATAATCAAGGAACTTGAGCGCCAGATCCTCCATCTCCGTTTTGATCTGATAGAGACCTAATCTGTGCGCCATCGGAGCATGCAAAGTTTGCGTCTCTTTGGCGATGTGTCTGCGGCGATCCGAATCGCCCTCCGCATCCAACTGACGCATCAGTTCCAAACGCTCATTTAGTATCGAAAATAAGACTTTATTACTGTCTTCCATACAACTCAAATTAAAAAACGCTGCAAATTTACAATTTTTTTTGCATATATCAAAATATTTTTGTAACTTTGCAGCGTTTTTTGAAATATTGTCGTACCCGAGGGTAAAAAATGGGTCAAAAAACACGGTTTAAAAGAAATATTTAAAATTTAACCTATAATGAAAGCATCAAGAGCAATTGTGATTTGTACGCTGACCATCGCCGTAGTAGTGATGGGTGTATTTTGCGTAAAGAGTGTTACCACTCCTATTAAATTTGAGAACACACGTGCAGAGCGTGAAGTAGCGGTAATTAAGAACTTGGTAGATCTGCGTACCGCAGAAGTTGAGTTCCACCACCAAAATGGTCGTTTCACCGCTAATTATGACTCGTTACTCCTCTTCCTCAAGACCGCTCCGAAGAAAGAAGTGTTGAAGGAAGGTAGTTTGACTGATAAGCAGTTGGAGGCCGGTTTGACCGAGCACAAGGCTGTTAAGATTCTGGACGAGGCGAAGAAGAAAGCGCTGAAGAACAAGAAACTGAACTTCGAGAACAACGACGAGCTCTACGCTTATATCTGGGAGAACGACGCAGATGTAAAGAAGAACAACCTGCAAGGTTTCCGTCGTGATACCATTGAGTCGAACATGCTTCAATCGCTCTACAAAGGTCAGTATGACGAAAACTCGATCGACCAAATCGTTATTATTCCTTTCAGCAACGGTCAGCGTTTTGAGTTAGAGGTGAATAACGACTACAAAACCAGCCAAGGCATCCGCGTTCCGCTGTTTGAGGCTCGCGCTCCGTTTGAGAGCTATCTGGGCGACCTGAACAAGCAGGAGTTGGTGAACTTAATTGACCGCGAGTCTAAATTGGATCACTACACCGGTCTGAAAGTGGGCGACATCAATGCGCCGAACAACAATGCCGGAAACTGGGAGTAACGAATTGGTAAATAGTTAGACAATTGAGAATTATTAGTGGTAAATACGGGGGGCGGCGATTGTCGCCCCCTAAAAATATAACCGCAAGGCCGACGACGGACTTTGCGAAAGAGAGCCTGTTTAATCTGCTCAACAACCGAATGGATTTTGAGGGAATAGACGTATTGGATCTCTTTGCAGGAACAGGCGGCATCGGTTTGGAATGTGTCAGCCGCGGCGCACGGGAAGTGACGTCTGTGGAGATTGCGCATGTACAGCAGAACTGGATCATAGCCTGTTGCCACCAATTGGGAATCCGCAACCTTAGTCTCATCCGCGGCGATGTGTTCAAGTTCATCAGTGCATGCCGGACGAAGTACGATTTCATCTTTGCCGATCCCCCCTATGCCTTGGAACAGTTACCTGCCCTGCCCGATGTGATTTTAGGTCAAGACATACTAAAAGAAGAGGGCTGGTTAGTTATCGAGCACGGCAAGGATACGGACTTTACAACGCATCCGAGGCATGTAGAAACACGGACGTACGGAAGTGTGCATTTCAGCTTCTTCCAATAAGAAACGTCCACAACATAAAAAAAAGAGGCACGCGCCTCTTTTTTCTTATTCACTCCAAACCGTTTACAATTCCACGTAAATCTCCAATAGCTTGCAATGTCCCGAAGGCTCAATGACAATATCGTTGAGGGATGCTGGGATCAGAACCGCTTCGCCGAGTTTGAGTGAAACGGTAGCATTCTCAGCCACTTCGCAATCCAAGGCTTTTACCGCGCAAGCTCCTTCCACACACATATATGCCACGAACGAATCCAGAGGCGCGTAGTCGCGCTGGATAGGACGTGTGGGAGAGAGGAGATTAACCGTAAAATACGGGTGTTGCTTGATATTGACTGCTCCGTCAATACGTGGCGCTGTACGCGTCACAACAGCCGCATTGGGGTCTTTCGACTGAGGATCTGCCGGCGCGAAATTCATCACATCAAGCGCTTTATCCAGTTTGAGAGGACGCTTCTTGCCATCATTTCCCACACGGTTGTAGTCATAGAGGCGGTACGTGATGTCCGAATTCTCCTGAATCTCCGCTACAATGGTATCACGTCGCATAGCGTGTACCGTTCCTGCCGGAATAAAAGCCACATCGCCTTCATGCACATCGTAGCCCAGCAAATAATCCGCCAAGGTACCATCGGCCACGGAAGCATGGATAAGCGATAGGTTCATTTGCTGTTTCCAGCCCAGGTAGATGGACGATTTGCCTTTCGCCGGCATGACGTACCACATTTCCGTTTTGCCGAGCGAATCCTCATGTTCCAGCGCATACTCATCGTCCGGGTGCACCTGTATAGACAGATCATCGGTGGCATCAATGAACTTCATGAGCAAAGGGAAATGGTTTCCGAAGAGTTCATAGACCTTTTCCCCGACTAACTCGTCCATATAGACCTCCAACAGATCTTGCAGGTTGTCACCGGCATGAGAGCCATTCACCACTTCCGTGGGATAATTGGGAACATCCGAGATGACCCAAGCTTCGCCCACGTTTTCAAAGTCAGCCGGCACGTGATCATACCATTTCTCGATAGTGTGACCGCCCCATAACTTATGGAAGAGGTGTGCGCGGAATTTAAGAGGATAAAGCATAAAGTGATTTACGATTTAACGATTTACGATTTAACGATTTATTTGATGCCGCGGATGTGTTTCTCCCATTTCCAAGCGGAAGCGAGTACATCACGGATCGGCGTGTCTGCTTTCCAGCCTAACACTTCGTTCGCTTTCTTGGGAGCAGCCCATACTTGCTCGATATCGCCTTCACGGCGTCCCACGATAGAATAAGGGATCTTCACACCGGTAGCCGCCTCGAACTCATTGATGAGCGTGAGGACACTGAGCCCCGTTCCTGTTCCGAGGTTAAAGACCTCTACCTGCTCGCGGTCAGCGGCATTGAGCATTCGATCAATCGCTTTGACGTGTGCTTTAGCCAAGTCCACTACATAGATGTAGTCGCGGATGCAGGAGCCGTCGGCGGTGTTATAATCATTACCAAACACTTTGAGTTCCTGGCGGAGACCCGCAGCGGTTTGGGTAATGAACGGCAGTAAGTTCTGCGGAACACCATTCGGCAATTCACCGATACATGCAGACGGATGTGCGCCAATTGGATTGAAATAACGCAGGATCGTAGCATGCAGGTCCTTATCTGCGTGCGCCTCATCGCAGATGATCTCCTCGTTGATCTGTTTGGTGTTGCCGTAAGGAGAGAGCGCTTTCTGGATAGGCGCGGTCTCATCTACCGGCAGGTGAGCAGCGTCCGGCTGACCATACACGGTGCAAGAGGACGAGAAAACGAGGTTAGATACTTTGTGCAGTTTCATCACATCCAACAGCGTAATAAGGCTACCGATGTTATTGCGATAATAGAGTAACGGTTTCTCTACCGACTCACCCACTGCTTTGCTGGCTGCAAAATGGATAACACCCACGATATCCGGATAGGCTTTGAACACATTATCCAGATCCACGAAGTTACCGCAGTCAATATTGGCGAACTCAGGCTTTTTGCCCACAATAGCCGCAATGCCGTCCAATACATCTACGGACGAGTTGCTCAAGTTATCTACGATCGTTACATCGTAGCCTTGCTGCATCAGTTCAACGGTGGTATGCGAACCTATATACCCGGTTCCTCCGGTTACAAGTATTCTTGCCATAATAATTTATAATTTACGATTTTTAGAATAATTTAGCGGGATAGATACCTTCTTGGATCAGTTGGTTGATTTTCATGACCACCTGCGGGCGATCCTCCGAATAGGTTACGCCAAACCATTTGGACGGCGTGTCAAGCACTTTACAGGTAGCTTTACCCTCACCGATGAGTTGGTTAACAAGCGTCGGGATATAGAACTCCGATTTGAGTTCCTGTCCGTGCTCCGCGAGGAATTTGCAGAACGCCTCTTCGCTGTATTGGAAGTACTCCGGCGAGAAGCCCCACATGTTCATCGAAACAGGTGTATGAGGATCCAGCGGAGTATCCACACCATCTTCGGTGAAGACGATAGTACCGTTCTTATCCTCGATTTTTGTGCGCTCCACTACATCCGTGAGCAGACCGTTTTCGTCCGTTTGGCATACACCGCGGCTAACTGCTCCGTTCTCGCTGAGGGTGTTGCAAACACGATAACCGACCATGCAGTACTGACCTTGTTTGCCTTCAATCGAGCGGAGGAAGTCTGCGAGTACCTGATAAGACTCTTTGCCATAGAAATCGTCTGCATTGATCACAGCAAACGGCTCTTTGATAAGGTCTTTACCCATTAATACCGCGTGGTTTGTGCCCCATGGCTTCGTGCGCTCCGGGTT
>CAMNCW010000041.1 GCA_946534715.1 uncultured Bacteroidales bacterium
AACCGGAGTGCCTTCAAAGTCCCACCATTCACGCAACTTGTTCTCCAAGAACCGGCGATATGGCTCTTTCACGTATTGCGGCAGGTTCGCAAAGAACACAAACGTCGGGATCTGCGTGTTCGGCAACTGAGTACAATATTTGATCTTGATGTATTTGCCTTTCCATGCGGGCGGCGGATAGTTCTCGATGAGCGGAAGGAACTTTTCGTTCAGTTGTGCGGTCGGCACTTTCTTGTTCTTGTTCTCATACACATGAATTGCCGTCTCCAAGACCTTGAAAATGCGCTGTTTGGTCAGCGCGCTTGTGAAGATTATCGGAAAATCTGTAAACGGCGCGATTCGCTCGCGAATAGCGGATTCGTACGCCTTGATATCCGCATTCGTCTTGCTCTCAACAAGATCCCATTTGTTGATACATACCACGAGACCTTTCTTGTTTTTCTGTATGAGCGAGTAGATATTCAAATCCTGCGCTTCTATGCCACGCGTTGCATCTATCATCAGAATGCACACATCGCTGTTCTCTATCGCACGGATGGAGCGAACAACGGAGTAGTACTCCAAATCTTCCGTCACTTTCGCTTTTTTGCGGATACCGGCGGTGTCTACCAGGTAAAAATCCTTGCCGAACTTATTGTACCGAGTATAAATCGAGTCGCGTGTAGTACCCGGAATGTCTGTTACGATCGTTCTTTCCTCGCCGATAAACGCATTCAGGATAGAAGACTTACCGGCATTTGGTCTGCCTACTATCGCAAAACGTGGCAGTTCCTCCAATTCCTCGTCGGAGTTGTCCTCTTTCTTGAAACGGCTCACCACTTCGTCTAACAAATCGCCGGTTCCCAAACCGTTCTCTGCCGACAGAATAAACGGTTCGCCTAAACCTAATTTGTAGAATTCCGCTGCTCCGTATTGGTTTTCAAAGGTATCTACTTTGTTGACGCAGAGTACGGTCGGTTTCTTGGCTTGACGAAGCAGATGCGCCACTTCCGTATCGAATTGTGTCACGCCTTCGTTCACATCCACTACTAACAGTACAACGTCCGACTCGCGGATAGCCAAATTTACTTGGCGGTTGATCTCGCTCTCGAATGTGTCGTCGCTATTCACGACCCATCCTCCGGTGTCGATCACGCTGAACTCGCGACCACACCATTCCGCTTTGCCGTATTGGCGGTCACGCGTCGTACCTGCTGTATTATTCACTATCGCCCGACGAGTGCCCGTCAAGCGGTTAAACAGAGTCGATTTCCCTACATTGGGACGACCCACTATCGCTACAATATTTGCCATAGTTGTATTTTTTTATGTTGTTTTACTTTTGTTTTCTTTTGCTTCTCTTTTTGTCAGACTTCCGCCATATATGAGTAAATCAGACTAACGAGACACTGTCCCTGCTTACTCGCATCCCCCGCAGTTGCCGCATCCGCCGTCTCCGCAGTCACCACATCCGCCTTCTCCGCAACTCTCACCTTTTTTCTTGTGGCAACCGCCTCCGCAACAACCGCGACGAGGGTTGCGGATTGCTTCTAACTCACCCGGAGTGACATCGCGGATTGCGATAATCGTACCTTTGAAATGCAGATCTTCGCCGGCGTACGGGTGATTCAAATCAATAGTAACACTCTCGTCCGTGATCTCGCACACTTGTGCTTTGACCACTTGTCCGTCTGTCGTGTTCATCGGCACGATTGCACCCACATACACACGTTCAGAATCGAACTCGCCGTCGCCGTTGAAGAACATCTTCTTCGGCAAGGTCATCAGTCCTTCTTCCAAGTACTCACCGTAGGCGTCTTTGGCAGCTAACACGAAATCAAAGCTCTCGCCTTCTTCTTTGCCGGTCATAGCCGCCTCAAATGCTGGAAGCATCATTCCTTCGCCGTGACACCACACTAACGGAGTCTCCTCCGTCGCTTTTTCCATTAACTCTTCTTGACCACTTTCGCCGTTGATATACAACTCATACGTGGCACTTACTACTTTTTGATTTTCAATTTTCATATCTGTTTCCTTTTTAACTTTCAACTTTAAAACTTCTCTCCCCTTCAGGGGAGTTGGAGGGGTCTTCTCAACTACCACCAATTAACCCTCGAGTTGGTGTTGTTATTGCTGTTTGTATCATATTTGAGGTCGCTCAAGATGGACGCATTCACACCGATATGGAAGGTATAGCTCTTGAACGGACCTAACGGGTTGATGCTGGCGCTCATGTTCCAGCAATGCAGGTCGCGGCTGATGTTGAACGTGCAACTTGTCACTTTCATATAGTCGAAGTTATACGTCATTGATGCACTCACTTTCCAACCCTTTCCGAGACCGATATTGCCGTTCATGCTCAGCGAGTGAGTGAACTTCATGTCGTATTGCATCTTGTCGTAGTTGAACGTATTGGAGTTCGCGTACGCTAATGAATAACTGAACGACAAACTCCACGGAATTTCGGTCTTGACATAACCGTCATCCACTTCCGCCTCTTTCTGATTCTTGTTTTTTGCATTCTTGATGGTACCATCATCATTATGCTCGATGCCGGTAGTGTCTTCGGGTTCGTTGTTGTCATCCTTCACACGTTTGCCGGCGGCTTTTTCTTTCCATTTCTTAATGGTCTGATTGGTGAACGTATAACTGAAACTCCATCTCAAACCGCTCCAGTGAGGGAAACGGCCGTTGTGCCAATACTGCTTGTTTGTCCGCACGGGATTGCCGGCGGCGTTCAATTGGTACATATATGGATCAAGTGTGGTGTTCAGGTTCAAACTGTAGTTGTTCAACTTCGGGAATTTCAATCGCAGGTTCACGCTGAAATTGCTCCAGTTCATACTATCTGCCGCAAAGTTGTAACCGCCGTTCACCGAGAACTTGTCAATTAGGCTGATCACCTTGAACGGCTGTTTGCCTGTGGTGTCATCTTTGTTCACCACTTTCATCTCCAAGTTGTTTTCCAAACCGAAGTTCAGCGTTGCAGACAGACCTCGTGACGCATTTCCATAGATCCCGTTTGCAAAACGCGAATAGACATTGTGTTGCACAACGGGGTTGCCGGCTTCATCTACTTTTTGGATCTTACGTCCCGTGATACTATCTACTTCGCCGGTGAATACCGGCTGATCGAAACTTCCGTAATAGCCCCAGAAACTCTTCTCAAAATCCGGGTGATAACTGAAACTGATAGAAGGGGTCATTACATGCCGGAATTTCTCCACTTTGCTGTTCGGGAACAGTTTCTTCAGAGGCGTATAGAATCCATATAACTTGGTACTCATCGATACGCCCATATCGAAATCAAAGACGTTGAAGAATCCGTTCGTCGTGTCCATCTCCACGGCTTGCATGTTGTCATTCCAGTTCTGGTCCACGCGCTGGAAATACATTCGGTCGCGTATATTGATGTTCGGCGATATATTCAGGTATTTCAATACCGTAAAGTTAGCGGAAATCGGTAACGAGTGTTGCAAACCGGTTTTCCAATCACGCAGGAAATTGGACTTGAGGAAATACGACTCCTTCAGACTGTTGGCGGCAATACGGCCGTTACCGGAATAACGGATACTGATCTTCTCATACCATTGTTCCTTGCCGGTCGGCTTGCCTTTCTTTTTGTAAATGGCTTGCCGTAACTGCTTGAACGGATAGATCGTACTCATCGAAACCGCTAATTCCGGCGCAGTAAGCGAGATGGTGGAGTCTTTCGTGCGTTGTGTCAAACTTGCACTCGCGCTGATGCTCCATGGACTCTCCGGGAAACGCTGCGTGTAACTGATCGTACTGCTCTTCGTGTTCTCCGAATACGCATTCGGGTTATAATAGCTGTTGATATTACTGCGGTTGTAACCGCTGGTCGAGAAGTTCACACTTGCCGAGAAAGTGGAGTAGGGGTTGAACTTCGAGTCCTGCGTATGGGTCCATTGTACGCTGAAGTTTTTGCTCTGCGTATAGTCCGGCATGCCTTTGTCACCCGTCACGTCATTTCGGTAATTGATACTGAGGTTGCCCGAGAAATGGTAACGCCAGACATATTTGCTTTTTGCGCGGATAGCCCATGTGCCGCGGGTGTATATATCGCCGGTCACTTCTAAATCGCAGTAGTCGCTCAACGCAAAATAATATCCTAACCCCGTTAGATATAAGCCGCGCGTATAGTCGTCGCCGAACTGAGGCATGATCAAACCGCTTGAATAACTGTTCGTGAACGGGAAGAAACCGAACGGAATAGCAAGCGGAAGAGGCACATCGCCCACTACCATATACGCCGGGCCGGTAGCAATATACTCTCCGGGTTTGACTTTCGCTTTGGTTAATTTCAGATAGAAGTGCGGGTGATCATGGTTATCACAGGTGGTGTATTGACCGCCGCCCATCATCATTACATCGCCTTCTGCTTTTTTGGTCTTGTCGGCGATGATATATCCTTCTCCTTGTTGCGTCACTACGCGCCGGATATAACCCTTCTGCGTCTTGATATTATACGTAATCTCGTTTGTCTCGTACTCATCCTTGCCTTCTTTGAATACCGGCTTGCCTCGCCATTCCTCATCTATACTGTCCCATACGCCGCAAGCATAAATCTGACTCGAATCGATATTCATTCGGATATATTCAGACTCCAACTCCATTGTTTGGTACTTCAATTCGCCTTTACCGTGCAGATACGCTGTTCCGTTACCCATCATTACCATCGAGTCGCTTGCCTGATAGTGTACCGGTCCGTTGATCTTGCTCTTCGGTTGCGGCTTTGTATCATTCGCAAATCTTGTGCTGTCGTTCAGGATCTTGGTGGAGTCATTCACGATCTTTGCGGTATCGTCCACCATCTTTGCGGTATCGTTCGCAATCTTTGTACTGTCTGTCGCGGCGCTGTAATTTACAATCTTTGTACTGTCGTTCAGCGCACGATCTTCTGCCCGCAAAGCCGGAAGGCTAAGCAGGAGTATCATCCATAGGCAATATGTCTTTACACGCACGCGCACAATACCGCAAATTAAAAAAACGTGCAAATTTACAAAAAATAATTGATATATACAAATCTTTTGGCAAAAAAATCATCTTTTACTGAATTTTCGTGGGTATTTCGTGGGTATTTCGTGGGTATTTCGCGGGTTTTTCGCGGGTATTTCGGGATCTCACTTAAAAAATCAATTAAAATTTACTCGAAAAATTTGTGTATTTGCGAAAAAAATTGTACCTTTGTCCCCCAAATGAACAATCTTTTTAAAAATATTTTATGAAACGTTTCTTCTACTTTGTAGCAGTTTGTCTTTTTATGACAGTATGCAAACCATCTTCTGAACTCAGTTCGCCCGATGGAACACTCATTGTTCGTTTTGAACATCATTGCTCGCAAGGGATTGCCTATTCTGTTTACCATAATGGTAAAAACATCATTGAATCCTCTCCGCTTGGATTGGTAACAGAGAATCTTACTCTGCAAAAAGGCTTTCATTTGAAGCGCATTTCCCATAATCACAATAACTCTCAATGGGAAACGGTATGGGGGGAGGAGCGCCTGATCACAGACCATCACAACGCGATGCTTGTGGAATTGGAGCATGAAACCGGATTGCGGATGAATATCGAGTTCCGGGCGTTCAATGACGGCTTTGCGTTTCGCTATATTTTCCCGAAACAAGCGATCAAATCGCTCACCATTACCGATGAGTTAACTGCTTATCGTTTCACTAAGGATGCGGAAGCTTGGTCTATTCCTTGGCGCACCGAATATTATGAGGGTCTTTGGCATAAACGGACAATCAATAATTCTCAATCATCAAATGCCGAGTCTCCATTAACCACGGATACGCTCTGCTCGCCGGTTACTATCGAGTTCGCAGATGGTACTTATGGTTTTGTGCATGAAGCGGCGTTGACCGACTATCCCGCGCAGAATTTATATGTACGCGAGGGTGCTCTGCGTACCTATTTGACACCTTGGATGAACAAGCAGACAGCCAACAACCAAGAACCTAAAGCCTTTGTTAAAATGCCGTTCTCCACGCCTTGGCGCATGATGATCTTGACCAAAAACCTGCCGGAATTGGTGGCAAGCCGGATCATGCTCAATTTGAACGAACCCTGCAAGATCGAAGATACTTCATGGATTAAACCGATGAAATTCATGGGTATCTGGTGGGGCATGCACGTAAAAACCATGACATGGGAGCAAGGACCCAAACACGGTGCAACAACCGAGAACATGGAGCGCTACATGCGTTTTGCGAAAGAACATGGTATTCAGGCGGTCTTGGCGGAAGGCTGGAACAAAGGCTGGGAAGATTGGAAACACTTCGACTTTACAACCCCGTACGATGATTGGAATATGGATTATTTGAGCCGTTTGTCGAGTGAATTAGGTGTACAGATTGTCAGTCATAACGAGACAGGAGGAAATGCCGCAGACTATGAAAAAGATCTTGACTCTATCTATCGCTACCATGCTTTGCATGGTATTCATGCAATTAAAACCGGTTATGTGGCTCCTATTATCCGCACTGTTGACGGCCTGCAATGGAACAAAGGTCAGTCCGGCGTACGTCATTACCGCAAAGTTATTGAGACCGCTGCGAAATATCAGATTATGATTGATAACCACGAGCCGGTTATGCCGACCGGTTTGCAACGTACATACCCGAACTTGCTCACACAGGAAGGTGTCCGCGGACAGGAATGGAATGCATGGTCTGCTGATGGGGGAAATCCATGCGAACATGTAACCGTTCTGCCTTTCACACGGATCATGGCGGGACCCGTTGACTTTACTCCGGGGGTGTTCCATTTCGAAAATCCCGGCAATGCGATAGATCCTACCGGCACAAGAGGGACGGCTGATTTGAACGCGCCGCGCGTTCACGCTACCTTAATGAACCAGCTCGGACTCTTCGTATGTTTCTATAGCCCGCTCCAAATGGCGTGTGACCTGCCCGAACATTATATGGAGCACCCAGACGCTTTCCGTTTTATTGAGCATGTGCCCTGTAATTGGGAGCGTTCTTTATTAGTGGACGGTAAAATAGGCGATTTCTGTATCTTCGCGCGTCAGGAAAGAGGTACGAATAACTGGTATCTCGGAGGTATTACGGATGAAGAGCCGCGGGAAGTGAGCATTCCGCTATCCTTCCTCGATGAACAAAACGGAAATACGCAAACCGGACAATATAAAGCCGTACTTTATTTGGATGCGGAAGATGCCGAATGGATGTCGCGCCCATACGCGTATAATATAAAGGAGGTAGAACTCACTTCTGCCGATACGCTGCATATCAGAATGGCTTCTGGAGGTGGCTTTGCCGCGGAATTTATCTGCCGCTAAATACGGCTAATGAAAAAAAACGCTCATTGTGGGCGTTTTTTTTAGACAAAAACTTGCGTATTTGAAAAAATATTTGTATCTTTGCAGCCGATTTTGTAAAGTTAAGTTTGCAAAAGACAGTAAAACCTTAAAATACTAACACATTATGGCTAAAGTTTATCAAGCATCTGAGATCAAGAACGTCGCTATGTTGGGCGGCTCGGGATCCGGTAAAACGACTCTCATGGAGTCCATGTTGTTTGAAAGCGGGGTGATTAAACGCCGCGGTTCGATTGAGCAGCAATCCACCGTGTGCGATTATTTCCCGGTAGAAAAAGAGTACGGCTACTCCGTTTTCTCCACAGTTTGTAACATTGAGTTCGAAGGCAAGAAACTGAACGTGATCGATTGTGCAGGTTCGGACGATTTCTGCGGAGGTACCGTAGCAGCTCTCCAGATGTGCGGTTCGGCACTCATCGTTCTCTCCGCTAACGGCGGCGTGGAAGTGGGTACGCAGAATAACTTCCGTCTCGTAGAGAAAGCCCACAAGCCGCTCGCATTCGTCATCAATAAATGCGACCACGAGAACGCAGACTTCGAGCGCACGTACGCGCAGTTAAAGGAGAACTTTGGCAATAAGTGTACGCTGATCCAGTTCCCGGTAAATGCCGGCGCAGGTTTCAACGCTGCTATTGATGTGCTGAAAGGCAAGATGCTTGTTTGGAAGGCTGAGGGCGGTGCTCCTGAGTTCAAAGACATCCCGGCGGAATATGCTGACAAAGTAGAGGAAATGCGTCAGGCGCTCCAAGAGCAAGCTGCTGAGGCGGACGAGACGCTGTTGGATAAGTTCCTCGGTGAAGGACTGACCGATGAGGAGATTATGCAGGGTCTGAAATCTGTTTATGCAGATGGTTCGATGTACCCGGTTATCTGCTGCTCGGGTCTCAAAGATATGGGTGTTCGTCGTCTGATGGACTTCCTGAACGGTATGGCTCCGAGCCCGGCACAGTTCAGCTATCCGACGGTAGATGGCAAGAAGATCAGTCCGGACGCTTCGGCTCCGACGAGTCTGTATGTCTTCAAGACTTCCGTTGAACCGCACATCGGTGAGGTCAACTACTTCCGCGTAATGCAGGGAACTGTTCGTAACGGCGACGATCTGGTGAACATGGAGCGCGGCTCGAAAGAGCGTATCTCGCAGCTCTATCAGGTTGCCGGTTCAATCCGTACTGCCGTAGATGAACTGCAGGCAGGTGACATCGGTGCTACTGTGAAACTGAAAGATACCCGTACGGGTAACACGCTGAATGCGAAAGAGTGTGACAACCAATATGCTCCGATCGTTTATCCGCAGCCGCGTTACCGCCGTGCAATCAAGCCGGTGACCGAGTCTGATGCAGAGAAACTCGCAGCTCTCCTTACCCGTATGCACGAAGAGGATCCGACTTGGGTTGTAGAGCAGTCGAAAGAGCTCCGTCAGATGATCGTATCCGGTCAAGGTGAGTTCCACCTGCGTACGCTCAAATGGCGTCTGGAGAACAACGATAAGATGATGGTTGAGTTCCTCGAGCCGAAGATCCCGTATCGTGAGACGATCACCAAGGCGGCACGTGCCGACTACCGTCATAAGAAACAATCCGGTGGAGCCGGTCAGTTCGGTGAGGTTCACTTGATCGTGGAGCCGTACGAGGAAGGCGTGCCGGTTAAGGAGACCTATAAGTTTGGTAATCAAGAGTATAAGATCTCTGTCAAAGATCAGCAGGAGATCAACTTGGAGTGGGGTGGTAAGCTCGTCATCATCAACTCCATCGTCGGCGGTGCTATCGATGCACGCTTCATCCCGGCTATCGTAAAAGGTATCATGGATCGTATGGAGCAAGGTCCGCTCACCGGTTCGTATGCACGCGACGTGCGCGTCATTATTTATGACGGTAAGATGCACCCGGTTGATTCGAACGAAATCTCCTTCCGTCTGGCAGGTCGTAACGCTTTCGCACAAGCCTTCAAAGAGGCGAACCCGAAAGTCCTTGAGCCGGTTTATGACCTCGAAGTCTTCGTTCCGTCGGAGATCATGGGCGATGTGATGTCGGACATCAACGGTCGTCGCGGTATGGTAATGGGTATGGAGACTGAGAAATCGTTCACCCGCCTCAAAGCACAAGTGCCTTTGAAAGAGCTCTCGTCCTACTCGACGACCCTCTCTTCCCTCACCGGTGGACGTGCTACGTTTACCATGGCATTCAACTCGTACCAACTTGTTCCGGCAGACGTTCAGGAGAAACTTCTCGCTGCTTATGCTGCTTCGCAGACCGACGAAGAATAAAGAGACAAGGTACAATGTACAAAGTACCATGTATAAAGGGAAAAGCGCATTTCGGTGCGCTTTTTTCGTTTTTTTATTTGCATATATCAAAAAAAAGTTGTAACTTTGCACCCGATTTTGTTATCCATAATTTTGTTTATTAAAAACTAAGAAACAATGAAAAAAATTTTTACTCTTTTAGCACTCTCTGTATTCTCTGTTTATGCAATGAGTCAATATGACGAACCGGCAAAAAAAACACATATCATTGACGGACTTTCTTCTGTTGCCGCCATTGCCGGAGAAACAAAAACCGCTGAGGATAGTATAGTGGATACAAAAGTTGAACCTGTTCCGGAGATTCCAATTTGGAAACAGAAACTCTATTACGGTTACAACTTCGATATCTATTATCACGATGACTCCCGTAATAACACAAGAGAAAAAGGTTGGTCCATCTCCCTCACTCCGGAAATAGGATGGAGAGTGAATGAAAAAGTACACATGGGTGTGCGTTTGGGAGGAACATATTCCAGCACTCGCGCAGAGTACGCTGTTGCCACTTCCGGAAAAGAGACAACCTATACCAGCTTACGTATTCAACAAGGCTCATGGGAGGTGACTCCTTATGCTCGCTATCGCCTGAAGACACTCTTTGACGGCAGAATCGGTGTCTGGATTGAGGCTCACTTATACGCCGGCATGTCTTATCCACGGGTAGCGGACGAGGATCTGGAGAGTATAAAGGGAACCGACTACGATGGTTTACGCTGCAGTGCTACGTATGGTGCGCAGATTTCGCCGGTTATCACATACCAGTTTAACAAAAAAAGCACCTTCCAGATTTTCTTCTCCATCCTCAGTTTGGGCTACAGCGGTACTACCTATTGCTACACTGATCCTATTGACGGACGTCGTTATAACGAATACACGAATGATGTCATCCTCTTTTCCGGTAAACTGCGCAACTTGATTGCTAATCAGTTTACTCCTGGACTTTACGGACTCAAATTCGGTGTGCAAAAAAGTTTCTAATCTATGGATATTTCTATAATTGTTCCACTTTATAACGAAGCGGAATCGCTGCCGAAACTCTACGAGTGGATAGCACGCGTAATGAAAGAAAACAAGTTCTCCTATGAGGTCATTTTTGTCAATGACGGCTCTAATGACAACTCATGGGAGGTGATCACCGGTCTTCAGGCGCAAAACACGGATAAGAACGCGTCCGTTCGCGGTATTTGTTTCCGTCGTAACTACGGCAAATCTGCGGCTTTATACTGCGGTTTCAAGGCGGCGCAAGGAGATGTAGTGATCACGATGGATGCGGATCTGCAAGATAGTCCGGACGAGATACCGGAGCTCTATCGCATGATCACGGAGGACGGTTTTGATTTGGTGTCAGGTTGGAAACAGAAGCGTTATGACAATGCACTGACCAAGAATCTGCCCTCCAAACTTTTCAACGCGACCGCGCGCAAAGTGACCGGCATTCAGCTCCATGACATGAACTGCGGGCTCAAAGCTTATCGCAAAGATGTGGTGAAGAATATCGAAGTGTTCTCGGAAATGCACCGCTATATTCCTTATCTGGCAAAGAACGCCGGCTTTACCAAAATCGGCGAGAAAGTGGTACAACACCGCAAGAGGGAGTTCGGTACTTCGAAATTCGGTATCAACCGTTTCGTGAACGGTTATCTCGACCTCATGACCTTGTGGTTCTTGAACAAGTTCGGCAAACAGCCGATGCACTTCTTCGGCTTGGTGGGATCGCTGATGTTCTTCATCGGTTTCATCGCCGTGTTAGTTGTGGGAGGTATGAAACTATATGCTCTCTCGCACGGCGTACAAGCGATGTTGGTGGGTGTGAACCCTTATTTCCATATTGCTATACTGATGATGATTTTAGGCTGTATGCTCTTCCTTGCCGGCTTCCTGGCAGAACTGGTGATCCGCAATTCTCCTTCCCGTAATGATTATCTGATTAAAGAAGAGATATAAGCTCAGACAGTATGTCTCAAAAGATTGAAGATCAAATAGCTACAATAGAGCGGGCATTGGGCGAGCGCATGATAGAACATGCGCTCGTCATTGTGCGTTCATGGCTCAATGAATTAGGGGAAAACAATCCTTACGAAGAGGCGTATTTCTCTATTCACAAGCGTAGCAAAGCGGTCTTTGACGCATGGCTTAGTTCCAATAACGAGAACGTGGATGAACGTCTCAATGAACTGACCGGAGAGATGTACCAAATGGTGGATTCTGTGTATGCAGATATTCGTCTCAAACGAGGTATTTCGCCCGAAATGCACGGGTTTAATGAGGATAATACCGCCTCTATACTCAATTATTTCCATAATTGTGTGCGGCTGAGAGAGGAAGATGTAGAGTGGTTTCAGAAGCTGCTCCGTGACGAAAGTCGCGCCGGTACCGCTTTGACGGCTATTACCGCTATCGCGCAAAATATCCGTGAGAACTTTTCCATAGACGGCTTTTTGATGCTGATTGAAGGCATGAATGTGGAGAATGAGACCGTCGCGGATCAATGTGCCGCGCAGGTGATTACGCTGCTCATTCATTACGACGTGCGAATCGACTTTTTCCCGCAGATACAAGAAGCGTTTCTACAAGCGGCATCTGAGAGGAATGATGACGGCGAACAGCTGTTCGATCTTCTTTGCCGATTGATAGAATCGTCTGATATGAAGAACTTTAAGGAAGCTATCCGCTCCGGCGAGCTGACTACTTCCGCGTTGCCTAAAGAGTTGCAGAAACTGATTCAGCAAGCTGGTTTGGGAGATTCATTAGACACCTTGCTCCAATGGATGCCTAAAACGGAGACGGAATATATTGCGGGCCTGATAGAAATGTTGCCGCAGACTTGGGTTTATACGGCGTTGGTGGAAGGCGTTACGGAGCGTGAAAAGAGTTTGGCACAAATCTGTTTGTCCTGCGGTTTCCGGGATATGCTGTGGGATTTTCCGGACGTGGGAGAGAAAGTGTATCGAAAGGCTCTGCGCAAAGGCGCCAAACAGCCTATTGATTATATCAATTATGCACATTGTTTGTTGCTTAACGGCGACCGTGTTATGGCGTACGAATACTATCGCCAAGCACGTAAATTATGCTCTTCGCCTAAAACTTTCTTTAATCTTTTCCGTCCTGACCGTCGTCCGCTAATTGATCACGGCGTGCCTATCGAACAGGTCTATATGATCGAAGACCAACTGTTGAATAATTGATAATTGTGAATTACAGATACGCTCCTAAGCCCACTGCAACGAATTCGACTTTCGTGAGGTGGGCTTTCATGATACCTTGTACGAAGAGATGATGCGGGAAACGGTAACGGAGTGCTATTTGGGTATATAACCATCCGTCCGGGTAACCGGCAGAACCGGCTTTGATCAGGTCATAGGGATAGAAGATACCCTTGTTTGCCAAGTTGCCGTTTTGCCATAAGTCCGCGTGTGCGGAGGCATCGTCTTTGGAGACTTCGCGGTTCTTTACCGGGTCGTACAGATAGACGCCGAAATGGAAACCGGCTGTGAAATAGCCCATTACGAACTCAGGCTGTACACTGACGCCGACGCGCCAACAGTCCGCTTGTGTCGCACCCTTCAGATAGGTCTTGCCGAACTGGGTCGAACGGTCATAGTATGCTCCATCGTACATCACATCAACACCGCCTCCCAAACGGAAAATACGGTGCGCGCGCCAATAAGCCGCTGCTTGAAACTCGGAACAGAAGAAAGTCTGCTTATCCTTGTAATAAACTTGTCTCGGTGCGCCGCTCACGGCGAACTCGATCTCACAATGGTGTTTGCGCAAGGTCTCCAAGCTTAACTCTTTGGTGGTGTGAGGTGTTTCTGCGGATCTTGCAGTTTCCGTGTCCTCCTCCGGCCGGTATTTGACATTCAGTTCGCCGCAGAAGATATTATAGCCCGAGTTCGGTTGCATGATACTTCCGTTACTCATGTGATACCAGCCCAGCGCCAAACCCACCGTCCATCCGCTGCGGATCGGGAAATTGAAATACATGGCTTCCGGGAAGTAGTAATTGAAGACTGAACCCACTGATTGATTGATGTTTGGCGCTTGAAGCACATTGTATTGCTGTTCCGGCGTAGCGGTATTGAAATAGGTCTTGGTAATGAACGAACATCCTATGCCCGGGCGCACACCCACTTCGAAATGTTTGGACTTATAGAAAGGCACATCCACGAATACGTATGGCGCGAGCGCGTGTCCTAACAGGTCTTTTTCGCCCGAGCGGGTCATGTCTAACTTCCAATAACTGAGTGCCACACCGATCCGTGCATCGTTCCATTCGCGGAGAGACTGCCATTCGGGCTTGAAACTTACCGCAAACTCACCGCTCAAAGCAGGACCGACCCATTTGCCTTTCTGGTCTAACATGGCATCGACTTTGCCGTCCGGCATAATCAGACCACTACGCAAAGACAAGCGGTATTCGGTGTCCAAAGCCGATACGGAAAGAGGAAAAAGAAGACAAAATAGTATTATTTTGTAGCTTAATTTTTGCATACTAAACGCACGATTTAATTTTTTCGGCTACAAAATTACGAAAATATTTTGATATATGCAAATTTTTTTGTACCTTTGCACGGAAATTTGTGAAAACTGTAAAATGATAGCACAAAACGACATAAAAAACTTCTTCTTCTTGGGTATTGGAGGCATTGGAATGAGTGCCTTAGCCCGTTATTTTCACCATGAAGGTTATCCTGTCTCCGGCTATGACCGTACTCCCTCTGCGCTGACCAAGGAATTAGAGGATGAGGGTATCAAGGTATGCTTCAGAGACGCGCAAGATATGCTGAAAGGTCTAGGATTATCCGCTAATCATACGCTGGTGATCAGAACACCGGCAGTTCCTGAGGATAGTGTGCTGTATAGTTATTTCCGCGCTGAGGGATATTCGATTATCAAACGTGCAGAGGTGTTGGGTTTGGTGACAAAGCAGAAAAAAGCACTTTGCGTAGCTGGAACTCATGGAAAGACCACTACTTCTACGATGCTGGCACACTTGTTGAATAAAGGGCAAGGGGACGTGGTACAATGTACAAAGGAAGAGAGAACAAAGGGAGTGAATGCGTTTTTGGGCGGAATAAGTATGAATTACGGGACGAATCTGCTGCTGGACAAGGAGAGTGAGTACGTCGTGGTGGAAGCGGATGAGTATGACCGTTCGTTCCATCATCTGAGACCTTATATATCGGTAGTGACGGCAGTAGATGCGGATCATTTGGATATATACGGCTCAGCGGAAGCATACCGCGAGTCCTTTGCGCACTATACGAGCCTCATTACGCACGCGTTGGTAATGAAGCATGGTATTGAATTGCAACCGCGTCTTCAGCCGGGTGTGAAATGTTATACGTACGGAGTAGTGGAGAATCCGCAATCCGCAAACAGTTATCCTTCTTTTTATGCGGATCATATACGCATAGAGGACGGACAGATTTATTTTGATTTTCATACGCCGGACAGCGTGATTGCGGATATGCAATTAGGCGTGCCGGTTTGGGTGAATATAGAGAATGCGGTAGCCGCTTTAGCTGTAGCTTGGCTTGTACAAACGGATGAGGAACAGTTGAAAGAGAGACTCGCTTCTTTCAAGGGCGTGCTTAGGCGTTTCAATATTCATGTCAATACCGCGAAAGTGGCATACATAGATGATTATGCGCATCATCCGCAGGAGATAGCTACGTCTATTGATTCCATACGCAAACTCTTTCCTGAGCGTAAGTTGATAGGCGTTTTTCAACCGCATCTCTATACGCGGACACGGGATTTTGCAGATGGTTTTGCCAGTGTTCTTTCTACGCTGGATGAGGTGGTATTACTGCCTATTTATCCGGCGCGTGAAGAGCCGATTGAGGGAGTAAACAGCGAGATGCTGATGGCGCTTATTACAAATCCGCATAAGACGATCGTGCAAAAGCCGGAGTTAACGGAGTTCCTGCAAAAGCGTGTGAATGATGCGAATGAGCCGGTGGTGATTTTAACCGTCGGAGCAGGAGATATAGACAGGCTTGTGCCAGAAATAACGGAAAAACTGAAAGGATAATATGTCTAAAACGCTGCACATAGTGGGAATCGTATCGGGTATCGTGATTGCGACGGCCTTTTTGTGCGCTGCAGTGTGGTGTGGCGAGACGATGTTGCCCAAAGATGCACCCTGCAAGGCGGTACACTATATTATCGCGGACAGCGAGGAGAGGATGTATGTCACGCCGGCTGAACTGAACAAGACCTTGCAGGACGTGGGGCTTTTTCCGCTCGGACAGGCGGCGAATACGATCCAAGTGCAACAGATAGAATGGACGATTAAGAATCATCCTATGGTACGCACGGCGGAGTGTTATCTTACTCCGCGGAACGAGATGATGATCCGTTTGACGCAACGAGTGCCGCTCCTCAAAGTGCAAAACCCCGGCGATGCGTATTTCATAGATACGGACCGCAAAGTGATGGAAGCCCGCGCGGCTGTGAAAGACAGCGTGTTGCTTGTCGTTGGCGCAGTGGGAGTACAGAGCGCCCGGACGCAGTTTGCCCAATTTGCACAGTGGTTGCAGAAAGATGCATATTGGCGGCAACGCGTGGATCATATTTATTTGCAAACACCTCAAATGGCTTATGTGTATCTGAAAGGCGGAAATAACCCAAGGATAGCCATAGGAACCATGAACGATTATGAGAACAAGTTGCGCAAAGCAAAGCAATTCTTGGATCAAGGCGCAGAACTGACACAAGGAAAACAATATAAGGAATTAGATGTTCGATTCAAAGGACAGATAATAGGCAGATAAGATGGCAAGAAGACAAGTAAAAATAGCAGACACGCTTCCGTTGGTGGCGATTGATTTAGGAAGCGACAGTGTCCGCGCGATGGCCGCGCGGTGTATAGCGCCGGACTTATTTCAAGTTTTAGGCGTGGAAGAACGCTCCCAGAAAATGGGAAATACGTGTGTAGAGCAGGGTATAATTACTCAGTCGAGCAATGCCGGTTATGTCATAGCCGAGGTGCTCAAACTATTAGCAAACCGAATAGGAGAAGAAGATTTACCAACGGCTTTTGTAACAGTTGGCGGTCAATCGATGCAGATAGTGGCGGTTCATTCACGTCGTGATCAGGTGCGTAAGAAAGAGATCAGTCAGGCTCTTTTGGACGAGATGGAACGGGAGTGTAAGGAGAAAATCGAGCTCCGCAACCCCGAAGTGGCGGTTTTGGGCTTGGTGCCGTCGTTCTTCAAGTTAGACGGTAAAGAGCAGGACGAGACGCCGACACCGGATCAAAGAGCCGCGTTGGTGGAAGCCAATTATATTGCATTTTACGGGCGCAAGGTGATCGATACGCAACTTCAGAAATCGTTCTCACAAGCCGGACGGAGCATAGAGCGCGCTTTTGTGCGCCCCGAGGCTCTGTTGTCCGCTTTTGCAACTTGCGACGGAAATCATATTTTGGATGAAGGATGTGCAGTGTTAGATATGGGCGCGCAAACAACGACTTTGACCGTATATAAAAGCGGACAATATCTGCTGAACAAAGTAGTTCCGAAAGGCGGTTATCACATATCCCGCATGTTGGAGCAACAAGGCTTGAGTTACAAAACGGCGGAAGTGCTGAAATGCCAATATGGGTGTGCTTCGCCTGATTTAGTAACAAAGAACGTGCGTCTGCGCGTGCCCGCGAGCCCTGAGATAGGGGGAGATATAATTATTTCGTCCGTGGAGTTAGCCGGCGCAATAGAACTGAAATTGCAGGAAGTGTTAGCTCCGTTGTTTGAGGAACTGAAGAAAGTGGAAGGACGAATAAAGACGCTGTATATCACCGGCGGCGGATCTATGATGGAAGGTATGGAGAGTTATATACAGAGCCAGACGAGTCTGCGTGTGCAATATGGCGCGCACAACTTGTTGCTTCACCGCGACACGGAAGACAAATATCTCTCGCCGCAATATACATCGCTGGTAGGAACCATCCTTTTAGGTCAGGATTTCCGTTCGAGCCATAAGAACCAGCCCGTTCAGCGACCCAATTTCTTCGAACGAATGAAGGAAACGACGTTAGATATGTTTATAGACCAACAATAGGAATAATTGAAAATTGATAATTGAAAATTGATATGGAAGAAGATCTCATGACTTTACCTTTGGAAGGATTAACAGAGGATAGTATTATCAAAGTGATCGGTGTCGGCGGCGGCGGATGTAACGCTGTCAATTATATGCACCGTCAGGGTCTGAAAGACGTTTCGTTTTTAGTATGCAATACGGATCGTCAGGTGCTAATCAAATCATCTGTTCCGAGCAAGTTGCAGTTAGGTCCCGGTTTGGGCGCCGGCGGCGACCCGGAGACCGCACGCCAGTATGCCGAAGAGAGCAAGGAGCATATACGCGAGGCACTCAATGACGGCACACAGATGTTGTTCATTACTGCGGGTATGGGCGGTGGAACCGGAACAGGTGCTTCCGCCGTTGTAGCTGAGGTGGCGCAGGAAATGGGAATTCTGACGGTGGGAATTGTCACTATTCCGTTTGCGTTTGAGGGCAAGAAGAAAATAGAGAAAGCTATGACCGGTGTGGCGCGTCTGGCAAAACATGTGGATGCGCTGCTGATCATCAATAACGAGAAGCTGAAACAGATCTATCCGGAGTTGAACCTGCTGAATGCGTTCTCCAAATCAGATGATGTGGTAGCAAATGCCGCCCGCTCGATAGCGGAGATCATTACTGTGCCGGGATATATAAACACCGACTTTGCCGATGTGCGCAATACGCTGAAGAAGGGTGGTGTGGCGATTATGAATATAGGCCGTGCTTCCGGCGAGAAACGTATCACCAATGCCATCAACGATGCGCTGAACTCGCCGCTGGTCAATACCAATGACGTACACGGCGCAGAGCGTATATTGTTGCAGTTCTATTGCTCGACCGAGCATGCAATCGTTATGGAAGAGATCGACCAGATCAATGATTTTGTGCAGGAAGTGGGCGATGATATCGAAGTACAATGGGGTGCATCGATTGATGAGAGTTTGGGCGAAGAAGTGCGCGTGACCGTTATAGCAACCGGTTATAAGGTAGATGGACTTCCTTCCGAGAACGAAGAGGAAGGAAAGAAAACCATCTCCGAAGCGATAGAGGACAATTATCCTCCTCAGCAGCCCAAGCCGATGGAGGACGAGAAACCGACACTCATTGACTTGAGCGAGACCCTTTTTTCTCAGTCACGCGAAGAGGTGAAACAGGAGCGCGAGCATGCCGCTTCCACTTCCGCCGACGAGGTGGTGATTACGGTAGAGGACGAGCCGGTCAAGGAGGAAGAGCCTAAACATGAGGAGCGCCGCAGTCCGTTCGGCTGGATCAGAAGGAAATAATAAAAGGTTCATATAAAACGAAAAAACTTACTATTTATGGATAAGGAAATGAATTTCTTCGACCTGTGTGTGGCCTGTGGTCACGCGATAGGTAATGTGTGCAAGTGGTTTGTGAATTTATTGGCAGAAATGTGCCGTTTGACATACCGCTTATGGTGGGTAGTCGGTTTAGTGGTGATCATGGCGATAGTAGCCGCGCTGTATTATACGCGTGAGAGTAACCTCAAGTTCCGCTTCAATGCCGTAGCGATGCTCAATGGTCCCTCTATTCAGCAGTTTGAACAGGCTTACATACCGCTCAAATCGCCTCTGACTTTGCCGGAAGATGCTGCAATCACTCCGTATGTCAAGAAGCAGGAAGTGACAGAGATCACCACTTTCCGCGTGATAGATTGCTTAGGTGACGGGGTAGCCGATTATATTGATTTCAAAGACAAATCGTCCCCGACGGATACTGTAGAAGTGCAAATGCAGGACCGCATCTGTCTTCAGTTCTGCGTTAAGCAGCGTAATTTGGCACTTGTGCCGGAGATAGAGCGTGCCATTTTGGCGTACCTCAATGCCAATGATGCGTTGCAAAAAGCCTATGAGACTTATCTGCCCAACTTGCAAAGCGAAGCGGATTTTAACCATCGTCAGGCACTCAAGTTGGATAGTTTGACGAGCAATTATTATTTCTATCATCCGTCCAGCGCTCAGCCGATGAACTATAACGGCAACGGAGTTAATTTCTACGGAGACCGCCGTGTGCGTCTTTTCCTTACAGAGATTTACAACCAACAGGAGCATATGGAGAGGTTAGACCAGCGCTTGCAATTAGCAACCGCTCCGGTCACATTGGAGAATCATTTTTCGATCAATCCGTCTCCTGTCAACGGTCGCATCAAATATCTGGTTCTCTTCTTCCTGTTCGGATGGATTGCAGGATGCGCTTTAGCTGCTTTGATAGAGCAACGCAAAGCCATTAAGGAATGGTTGAACAAGTAATAATTCGTTGAAATAAAAAAACGCGTGAGGGTTAAGCCTTCACGCGTTTTATGATCCATCGGATGGAGTAGTACAGAAGGACTGCTCCCAAGAGGATGAGTATTGCTACGGATATTTCGTGGCTGTATTCGTTAATGAGGTCCGCTTGTCCGTGTGCTACGTAGCCTAAAACAGCCAAGATGGTGTTCCAAAGCCCTGCGCCCAAGAAGGTGTAGAACAAGAACCATCCGAAGTGCATCTTGCTTAGTCCGGCAGGAATGGAAATCAGCTGGCGGATACCGGGGATGAAACGACCGACGAACGTGCTGACTTTGCCATGGTCGTTGAAATAGGCTTCCGCTTTTTCTACTTTCTCGCGGCTCAGGAGGCACATGTGTCCGAGCTTGCTATCCGCAAATTTATAGATGATCGCCCGTCCGAGCCAAAGCGAGAGCAGGTAGTTGATGATAGCGCCTATCATGGCTCCGATCGTGCCGAAAAGCACAATGAGCGCCACGTTGACAATATAACTATCGCTCACATAAACCGCGCTGTTGGGATCCTCGGCAACATACGCCGCCGGGGGAATAACCACTTCGCTGGGGAAGGGAATAAACGAGCTCTCAATGGTCATGAGCGCAGTAATGGACCCGTAGTTCATGTGTGCGCTATACCAATCCGTCACGACCGATACCCATGAGGTACCGGTCGCTAACAGAATGATCAGGAACGTGCGTTTCATTTTGCCAAGAGCTCGCGCACTTTGAGGTTAATCGTTTTTCCTTCAGCTTTTCCGGCAAGTTGCTTGGTCGCAACGCCCATGACTTTTCCCATGTCCTGCGGTCCGGTAGCGCCCACTTGCGCAATGATGTCACGCAACGCAGCAGTCAACTCTTCCTCGCTCATCATAGCCGGAAGGTATTGTTCGATGATCTTGCATTGCGCCAATTCATCTTCCGCCAATTCAGGACGATTGGCGTCGATGTACATCTGAGCTGATTCTTTGCGTTGTTTGACCATCTTTTGTAGGATCTGCAAGGCTTTGTCGTCATGGAGTTCACCGTCTCCGCCTTTCGCGGTTTTGGCCTCCAGGAACTCTTTCTTAATTCCGCGCAGCGCGTCAAGCGCCGTTTTATCTTTTGCGAGCATCGCTTTTTTGATGTCCTCGCTTACTTGATCAAATAAAGACATATTGATTTACGATTAGATGAAGATTAACTGTACGATAATATAAACCGGCAGGAGGATGATCAAGCTGAACTTAACCATATAGCCGAAGAAGGAAGGCATTTTAATACCGCTTTCTTCTGCAATCGCTTTGACCATGAAGTTAGGTCCGTTACCGATATAAGTCAGCGAACCGAATATGACAGCCGCAATGGAGATTGCTTTGAGCAGGAGCTCAGGAATACCGGCTACATAGCTCACGCCCTCGAACATGCCAGTTACAACACCGGCATCAGCAGCTGCCAAACTCTCCGGCAGACCCGTAGCTACGCCATGGAAAGCAACGGCAGTAGGTGTGTTATCCAAGAAGGCAGACAGGGCACCGGTAGCATAGTAGAACTGCCAGGGATGTGTGAAGCCGAGGTCTGCTGCGTGCGCTTTGAGATAAGCCAGGGCAGGGGTCATGGTGGTGAAGATACCCAAGAACAGAACGGCTACCTCCACAATCGGAGTCCAACTGAATTTATTATCGTTATAACGCACTTCTTTCTTTGTCGTGTAGAGCGAGAGTCCTGTGAGTGACAGCAATACGATCTCACGCAGGTACTTGAGCCACAAGGGAGCGTCGTGGGCACCCATTGCTTTGATGGTTCCTTCATTGATGAAAGCAACGGCAAGTACCACACCCAAGAGATAGAGGAAGTTAATCGTACCTTTCATTACCAGCGGGGTAGCCTCACGTGCATCGGCAGAAAGGGAAGTCCAGTGCTCTTTCTTGTAATAATAGCTATCCAAAGCGTAGTAAATAGTAAGCAGGATAATTCCTGTTACGGCCCATTCAGGTGCCAAGTGCATAAACCAGGAGAAATGTGCTCCGCGGAGGAAGAGCATGAACAAAGGAGGATCTCCGAGCGGCGTTAACAATCCACCGCAGTTAGCCACCAAGGCAATGAAAAAGAGGATGGTGTGTACCTTGTGGTCACGCTGTTTGTTGGTCTCGATCAGCGGACGAATCAGCAACATGGCCGCGCCGGTAGTACCCATGAACGAGGATAAAATCCAACCTAAACCCAGGAAACCGGTGTTGACCAACGGCTTGGCTTTCAGGTCACCCGAGAAATGAATGCCGCCAGTGATGACAAACAACGCTAACAGCAAGATAATAAAGGGTACGTAGTCGAAAAAGATCTGATGCTCCAACTCGTGCATCATTCCTCCCATGATGAGGCACACCGCCACGGGCACACCTAAAAAGAGGGAAACAATGAGTTTGTTGGCATTCTTTTCCCACCAATGTTCCACCACCAGCGGACCGATGGCAATCATCAATAGCATGAGGCCGAACGGAATCAGCGACCATGCTGAATGTACAAATTGTTCCATAGCATTTGAATTAATGAAAATGAATATTATTGGTCTTTGCTTAGTCTAATTTGAGGACGGCAAGGAAGGCTTTCTGGGGCACTTCGACGTTACCAATCTGCTTCATACGTTTCTTACCGCGTTTCTGTTTCTCGAGCAGTTTGCGCTTACGGCTCACGTCACCACCGTAACATTTGGCAAGGACATCTTTGCGGACCTGTTTGACGGTCTCGCGGGCGATAATCTTGGCACCGATAGCGGCTTGGATAGCGATGTCAAACTGCTGACGAGGCAGTAGTTCTTTGAGTTTCTCGCACATGCGGCGGCCGAAATCGACGGCATTGTCGCGGTGGGTGAGGGTAGAGAGGGCGTCCACCTGTTCGCCGTTGAGGAGAATATCCAGTTTGACGAGGTTAGACGGACGAAAACCGTTCATATGCCAATCGAAGGAGGCGTAGCCCTTGGAGATGGATTTGAGTTTGTCGTAGAAATCGATGACAATTTCGCCGAGCGGCATGTCAAAAAGGAGCTCCATTCGGTTGCCGGAGATATATTCCTGCTTGACGAGTTCGCCTCGTTTGCTGAGACAGAGCGTCATGATCGGACCGATGTAGTCGGCGGTGGTGATGACGGACGCGCGGATGTACGGCTCCTCAATGCGGTCGATCTCCGTGAGATCCGGCATGCCGGCAGGGTTATGTACTTCTACCATGCCGCCGTCTTTGGTATAGACGTTGTAACTAACGTTCGGGACGGTGGTGATGACGTCCATGTCGAACTCGCGGTCCAGACGCTCCTGGATGATCTCCATGTGTAGCAGGCCCAAGAATCCGCAACGGAAACCGAAGCCGAGTGCCATAGACGACTCGGGCTGAAAAGTGAGGGAGGCATCGTTGAGTTGCAGTTTCTCTAACGAAGCGCGCAGATCCTCGTAGTCCTCTGATTCAATAGGATATACGCCCGCGAAGACCATCGGTTTGGCTTCCTCGAAACCTTCTATCGCTTTGTCGCAAGGTCTTGCTACGTGCGTGATTGTGTCGCCCACTTTCACTTCCGTGGAAGTTTTGATACCGGAGATGATGTAACCCACATTGCCGGCGGAGATCTCCTTACGCGGGGACATTTCGAGTTTGAGAATACCTATCTCGTCGGCGTCGTACTCTTTGCCGGTGTTGACAAACCGCACTTGGTCGCCTGTGCGCATTGTGCCATTGACTACTTTGAAATAGGCGATGATGCCGCGGAAGGAGTTGAATACGGAGTCAAAGACAAGGCATTGGAGCGGTGCGTTCGGGTCTCCTTTGGGTGCAGGAATACGCTCGATGATGGCATCCAGGATCTCGGGCACGCCTTCTCCGGTCTTGGCGGAGCAGCGAAGAATCTCCTCGCGTTTGCACCCCAAGAGATCAACAATCTCGTCCTCTACGCGTTCGGGCATGGCGTTATCCATGTCACATTTATTGAGCACCGGAATGATCTCGAGGTCATGCTCAATCGCCATATAGAGATTAGAGATCGTCTGCGCCTGTACGCCCTGTGTGGCATCCACCACAAGCACGGCGCCCTCACATGCAGCGATAGAACGCGAGACTTCATAACTGAAGTCCACGTGCCCCGGAGTGTCGATTAGGTTAAGGGTGTAGCCTTTGTGGTTCATCTGAATAGCGTGCGATTTGATGGTGATACCGCGCTCTTTCTCCAGATCCATGTCGTCCAATACCTGATTTTCCATCTGGCGGACATCGACCGTCTGTGTGATCTCTAACATACGATCCGCAAGGGTAGATTTGCCGTGATCGATGTGTGCAATAATGCAAAAATTACGTATTTTATCCATTGAGTCCTATTTATCCAAATTAAATTCGCTGCAAAGGTACAACTTTTTTCTGATATATGCAAGAAAAAAATAAAATTATGAATTAAAAATCAGATTTGTGAGCGTTTGATTTGTCTGCCGAAGCGGAGGAAGAAGGCGATGCCGAAGAAGATGGCAAGAGCGTCAAGGAGACCGAAAAGGGAGATGTAGGTGGGATCCATGTGAGTATGGTGTGCACAGAGACGGCAAAGATTCGCGATGAGAGGCATGAAGGTGAAGATCGAAACATAGATCTTAGCCGGGGTACAGTACTCTTTCCACAGCCACAGAAAAGAGATCATGAGGGCAATGTCAGCAATCCATCTCATGATAGTTGTTGCCGTTGTGCCGACCAGAAGATAGATGTTCGCATCCAATGCGCATTTGATGAGGCATGCCGCGACGGCTATGCAAAGGACAGACAGCGGGAGTTTTTTGGGGGCGAAAGAGCGATATATCAGCCAAAACCACAGAGCCATCATCAGCCATGTGATAACACCGGTCACTCCGTAATAATACTGAAGCGAATGTGCGGGCAAACTCCAATCGAGAATGCTGACAAGCGTAAAGAAAATCAAACCGCCGACAAAAAGACATAACTGCGTGAAACCCAAAACTTTGGAATAAGAGGAAAGTGTTTTCATACTATCGTTGTTTTTTTAAGAAGTTAAACATCTAAAGATGAAATAATCTTCAAAATCGTTGCAAAATTACGAAAATATTTTGATATATGCAAATTTTTTTATATCTTTGCAGAAAATTTGATACCAAACACAAAAAGCAGTGAAAAATATTGTAGTTCGATTTTGTGGAGACTCGGGTGACGGCATGCAGTTGACGGGCAATATGTTTGCTCAGTTGGCGGCTGAAATGGGTCATGAGATCTCCACGTTGCCGGACTTTCCGGCAGAGATTCGTGCGCCGCAGGGAACATTAGGCGGCGTGAGTGCTTTCCAAGTAGAATTGGGTAGTGAGGTCTATACCTCTGGTGACAAGGCTGATGTGGTCGTTGCGATGAACGCGGCGGCATTGAAAGTGTGTGCGTTAGGCTCGCATTTCAATCACCCGCAGGCGCATTTTGACGAGGAGTTTTCCTTATTCCACAAGCACGCAGTGGTGATTGTCGATACGGACAGTTTGACGGACAAAGACCTGGAGAAAGCGCAGTATCACACGGACAATCCGTTTACGGAGTTAGGACTTCCGGAGAGTGTGCAGATCGTGCCGGTAGCGCTGACGACGCTGACGAAAGAGGCATTGAAAGAGAGCGGTATGGATAATAAGTCCGTGCTCAAATGCCGGAATATGTTTGCTTTGGGCTTGATTTACTGGCTGTTCGACGAGCCGATGGAGAAGGCTATCCACCTGTTGGAAGAGAAATTCAAGAAGAAACCGGCGTTGGTGGCTCCGAACACGAAAGTGATGGTGGACGGCTATAACTACGGTCAAAACCTGGCGCTCAATGTGAACCAGATACACCTCTCCCCAGCTCTCTCCCATGGAGAGGGAGCTTCATCCCTTGGTGGAGACGGGAGAGAGACCTTCACCTCTATTGCGGGCAACAAGGCGACGGCATGGGGCTTGATTGCGGCGGCAGAGAAAGCAGGCAAGAAGCTGTTCTTAGGTTCGTATCCGATTACACCGGCGACGGATATTCTGCATGAGTTAGCGGCGCGCAAAGACATGAACGTCATGGCGGTACAAGCCGAGGACGAGATAGCCGGTGTTTGTACGGCTATCGGCGCGGCTTTTGCAGGCGATTTGGCATGTACGAGTACCAGTGGTCCGGGGCTGAGTCTGAAGAGTGAGGCGATCGGTCTGGCGGTGATGGCGGAGTTGCCGTTGGTGGTGATCGACGTGCAGCGCGGCGGACCGAGTACAGGTCTTCCGACCAAGACCGAACAGACGGACTTATTGCAGGCGCTCTACGGTCGTAACGGCGAGTGCCCGGCTGTGGTGATCGCCGCTTCGAGCAGCGCAAACTGCTTTGATTTTGCATATGAAGCATGCAGAATTGCTCTGGAGAACATGACACCCGTCATTTTATTGACTGATACCTATTTGGCAAATGGAACGGCGTTGTGGCGGATTCCTAAGTTAGCCGAGTTGCCGGCGATTACTCCGCAGAGTGTGCCGGAAGAGCTGAAAGGACATTATAACCCTGCGCTGCGTGACGAGCGCGGCGTGCGTTATTGGGCGTACCCGGGCATGGAAGGTTACGAGCACCGAAACATCGGTTTGGAGCGCGATGCAACAAAGGGTACAATTTCCACGAACCCTGAAAATCACGAGCAGATGGTCTTGGCACGCAAAAAGAAAATCGAGCAGATAGCGAACTCCATTCCGGAGTTGAATGTGATCAACGGGAAGGCGCAAGGTACAAAGGATATTTTGTTGGTAGGCTGGGGTAGTACGGAAGGTCATCTGCATGCTGCGGCGAATGAGATAGGTTGCGATTTGGCGCATTTCAATTATATCTGCCCGCTGCCGAAGAATACCCGCGAAGTGCTGAGCCAATACAAGCGAATAATCGTTTGTGAATTGAATACAGGTCAATTCGCGGCATATTTGCGCGCACAATTCCCGGAACTGAAGATAGAACAATACAACGAAATTCAAGGACAACCGTTTGCTGTAGAACGAATCGTGAAATTCGTTCAGCAGAATTGATAATTGATAATTGAAAATTGATAATTATGGAAGCATCTCAATTTAAATCTGATCAATATGTACGTTTCTGCCCGGGCTGTGGCGATCATGCGATTTGTATGGCGTTGCAAAAAGCGATGGCGCAGATCGGAATAGCCCCGCATGAGGTGGCAGTTATCTCCGGTATCGGTTGTTCAAGCCGTATGCCGCACTATCTGAACACGTATGGTTTTAATACTATCCATGGTCGCGGCGGTGCGATTGCAACGGGTGTCAAGACCTCGCATCCCGAACTAACCGTTTGGCAGATGAGCGGTGACGGCGATTGTCTGGCAATCGGCGGAAACCATTTCATTCATGAGATTCGTCGTAATGTGGATCTCAATGTGTGCATGTTCAATAACCGCATTTACGGTCTGACCAAAGGTCAATACTCGCCGACGAGTCCGAAGGGTTTTGTCAGCAAGTCGTCTCCATTCGGCACGGTAGAGCGTCCGTTCGTTCCGGCACAATTGGTGTTGGGCGCAGGAGGTACATTCTTCGCGCGCACGCTGGATGTAGATATGCCGACGACGGTGGATTGTTTGGTGGCGGCGCAGCAGCATAAAGGCTGCTCGATTGTGGAGTGTCTGGTGAACTGTGTAATTTTCAATAACGGAACGCACGCGTGGATAGCAGACCGTGAGCAGCGCGCGGAGCATAGTATTATCCTGAAACACGGTGAGAAGATGATTTTCGGCGCGAATAAAGATAAGGGTCTTGCGGTGGAGATTGATCCGCAGACTTTTGTGCCGAAGATTGTCGTTGTGCCGGCGGATGATCCGCGTGTGCTGACGCACGATGCCACACAAACAGACCCGACGCTGCATCGTCTCCTGGCGCTTATGGGACAAGACAGGTATCTGGAGGCCTACCCCCAAGACCTCCCTGAAGGGAAGGGAGATCTTCCTGTCGCTTTGGGTGTAATCCGCAATGTGGAGGCCGAGACCTATAATGATGCTGTTAATCAGCAGATTGCTGAGGTACGCGAGAAAGCGAAAGCAAAGACGTTCGATGAACTGACCGCTACTTTGGAGCAGTGGACGATGTAATTAGTTGATAATTGATAATTAAAAAAAGTGTGCCAAGAGATTCGGCACACTTTTTTTATCGATATTTGCTTTCGGAGCAGTCGCCGAGAATAGAGAGGTACGACTCGTAGCGGCTGATAGCTATTTCGCCATGTTCGACGGCTTCGATGACCGCGCAACCGGGCTCGTTGGTGTGCGTGCAGTTGCCAAAACGACATTCGGCGGCTTGCTTGAAGATCTCCGGGAAGAAATGGCTCACCTCTTCGCGCTCAAAATCAATCGTTCCGAAACCTTTGATGCCCGGGGTATCAATCACAGCCCCACCGGGCTGTGAATTTACGATTTGACGATTTACGATGTACGATTGATCTTCCAGAAAATACATCTCGCTGAAAGTGGTGGTGTGCATGCCTTTGTCGTGGGCATCGGAGATCTTGCCGGTACGCGTGAGCTCCTGACCAAAAAGGGTATTGAGCAGGGTCGATTTGCCGACACCGGAGTTGCCGGAGAGCAGGGTAGTCTTGCCTTGCAGCAAGGCGTTTATAGCACTTCGTGCGTTTGAGCCTTCGGCATTGAGGTCAAGAGCGCTGATGGAGAGGGTCTGATAACCGATGGATTCGTATAGCGCGCGGAGGTCTGCCAATTGTGTCTGTTCTTCGTCCGTGAGGAGGTCGATCTTATTAAATATAAGGATCGCGCGTACGCGATAAGCCTCACAAGTAGCTAAGAAACGATCAATGAAAGTCGTGCTCGTCACCGGGTGATTGATGGTGATGATGAGCGCTACCTGGTCAATGTTCGCCGCAAGAATATGGCTCTCTTTGCTGAGGTTCGTTGATCGGCGGATGATATAGTTGCGACGAGGAACAATGTCCACAATCCAGTGAACAGATTTCCCGTCGGTTTGTGATTTGACTTCAACGTAGTCTCCGACGGCAACGGGATTAGTGGAACGGATACCACGAATGCGGAAGTTGCCTTTTATATGGCACTCCACACTCGTACCATCGTCCAAACGGACGATGTAACTGCTACCCGTTGATTTGACGACTAAGCCTTTCAAGGCGTTAAACCGTTAAACTGTTAAACTGTTAAATTGTTAAACGGTCATGATCTCTTTTTCCTTAGCGGCATAGAGGGCTTCGACTTTGGCAATGTATTTGTCGTGGGTCTTTTGCATGTCCTCTTCGGCGTCTTTCTCAACATCTTCGCTCAGTCCGTTCTTGACGAGTTTCTTGAACTCCTCGATAGCATCACGGCGTGCGTTGCGGATAGACATCTTCGCATTTTCGGTCTCTGCTTTACATTGTTTGCAGAGTTCGCGACGGCGTTCCTCGGTGAGGGGTGGCAGGATCAGACGAATCGTCTCGCCGTTGTTGGAGGGAGCGAGTCCGATATTCGAGTTGATGATCGCGCGCTCGATCTCATTGATGAGCTTTTTCTCCCACGGCGTGATAGCGATCGTACGGGCGTCCGGCGTAGTGACCGTAGCGCACGAACTAAGCGGCGAGAGCGTGCCGTAATACTCAATTTTGATCGGATCGAGAATACGCGGGTTCGCTTTACCTGCACGGATGTGCTGAAGGGTGTCGTCTAAGTGAGCGACAGCGTTCTGCATTTGCTCTTCGGCAGCAGATTCAAATAATTCTAATTCGTCGTTCATACTAGAATTAAAAATTAAAAATTAAAAATAATGAATTGTCAAATATCCATTGTCAATTTTCAAATGTCACGGAGTGACCAAAGTGCCTATTTGTTCGCCGTTGATGACTTTTTCGAGGTTGCCGAGTTGGTCCATGTTAAAGACATAGATGGGCAGTCCGTTCTCTTTCGCCATCGCGGTAGCAGTGAGGTCCATGACCTTTAGACCACGGCTGATGACTTCGTCATAAGTGATCTCGGTGAATTTCGTGGCGGTCGGGTCTTTCTCGGGGTCAGCGGTGTAGATACCGTCCACGCGCGTACCTTTGAGCATGACGTCCGCTTTGATCTCCAATGCGCGGAGTGACGAACCGGTGTCGGTCGTGAAATAGGGAGCTCCTGTTCCTCCGGCGAGAATGACTACGTTCCCTTTTTCCAGCAAGCGGATGGCTTTTGCGGGACTGTAGAAGTCTCCTACCGGTTCCATGCGGATGGAAGTCAGTACACGCACAGGCTGACCGATCGCTTCGAGGGCAGACTGTAACGCTAAAGCGTTAATGACCGTCGCTAACATGCCCATTTGGTCACCTTTCACGCGATCAAAACCGCGTTGTGCACCCGATAAGCCGCGGAAGATATTCCCGCCGCCTATGACGATGCCTATCTGTACACCGCGTTGTGCAATAGCTTTCACCTGCTCGGCATATTGGTTCAAGCGCTCGGTGTCGATACCTTGTTTGCTTTCTCCGGCAAGACTCTCACCGGAAAGTTTCAGTAAAATGCGTTTAAACATAGTATTATTTTTTTTTGAATACTTTAATTAATATTGCTATAGCAATAATTAACAATGCAATAGGAATACCTAAATAATAAATAACAAAAGCAAAACCTACTAAGAAACTTTCCATAATAATTATTCTTTGTACCATGATGCATACATGGCATAGTTATTCGCTATTTTTTTGTTTATTTCTTCGGTTTGGGCAGGGTCGGCTTTTTTGATGAATTTAGCCGGTACTCCTCCCCAAATCTCGTGCGGACCGATCTGCGTGCCTTTGAGCACCAATGCATTCGCCGCCACAATGGCTCCTTCGCCCACATGGGCGTCATCGAGCAGGGTAGCCCCCATGCCGATCAGAGCGTAGTCATCAACGTCGGCGCCGTGGATCGTGACGTTATGTCCGACGGACACGTAGTCGCCTAATTTGATAGTCGATTTCTGATAGAGAGTGTGGAGTACTGCTCCGTCCTGAATGTTACAATGCTTGCCGATGACGATGGTATTCACATCGCCTCGGAGCACGGAATTAAACCACAGGCTTGATCCTTCCCCCACCGTCACATCGCCGACGACGGTGGCGTTCTCCGCCATGAATACGTCGTCCGCGATGTTTGGGGTAAGGATCTCTCCGTTTCTGTTTATGGTCTTTATAAGAGCCATAAATGTTAAATTGTTAAGCTGTTAAACTGTTAAATTGTTAGCGGGCAGCGATGATGGCGAGGAATTTCTCGGCAACGAGTGCTGCGCCGCCGATCAGACCACCGTCAATATCCGGGCAAGCGAAGAGCTCTGCTGCGTTCTTCTCGTTGCAGCTTCCGCCGTAAAGGATCGTGGTGTCATCAGCTGCCTCTTGGCCGTATTTCTCAGCTACGAGGGAACGGATGTATGCGTGGATCTCCTCAGCCTGAGCCGGTGTAGCGGTCAAACCGGTACCGATAGCCCAAACGGGTTCGTAAGCGAGGGTGATATTTTTCCACTCCTCTGCGCTCAGACCGAATACCGATCCTTCGAGTTGTGCTTTTACCACTTCGTTCTGTTTGCCTGCTTCGCGCTCCTCTTTCACCTCACCGATGCAGAAGATCACTTTCAGACCGTTCGCCAAAGCGAGGCGCACTTTCTCAGCCAGCATCTCATAGCTCTCTGCGTAGTACTGACGGCGCTCTGAGTGACCGAGGATGACGTACTCAGCGCCGGTGGATTTAACCATCTCAGCGGATACCTCACCGGTGTATGCACCTTTCTCGTGGTTTGCGCAGTTCTCAGCTGCTACTTTGATCGGCGAGCCTTTGAGGAGCTCAGCCACGGTAGCCAGATGGATGAACGGAGTACCGATCACAACGGCGCATGAGGGGTTCTTTACTGCTTCTTTCAATTCGGTAGCCAAAGCTACACCTTCCTGCAGGTTCTTGTTCATTTTCCAGTTGCCTGCAACCATTTTTGTTCTCATAATGTTATATTTTATTTGATTTTTTGTCCTAAAACATTGTATTGCTCGTTATCGCGGATGATGATTAGTTGTCCGTCGCGTACGATTTTTCGGAACGGCGTGTTGATAACCGCATCTTCTATGCCTTCTTCTTCACTGCTGCACGAAGTGGTGTAGTTCGAGAATGAAACACCTGCGCCGCTCCATGTGAGAGTAATGGATTTGAGATACATAGCACCGTCGTTCGAACGAATGCCGACGTATTGGTATTCATCCAAAATGTCCACTTCGGTCTCACCGAATGTCAAAGAACCGATCTTGGTGCCTTTATTGTCATTGTAGAGGTCAGCCACTTCCGTATAAGCGGTGTTGCTACCGTAAATATCCAGCACGCGTGTAGTGTAGGTGTGTTCCTCCCATGAAACCTGTACTTTGAGGATTGTTCCTCCGGAAGCGGTAGTGATAATACCCGAGTTGCTGTTTCTGGAGCGGAGTTGGATAGCGTCATTGCCTCCTGCGCTGTTTCCTGCATAGACGGCGGAGGAGTTCAGGCGGAGGTTTTGCCAGATGTCGTATGTATTTCCTGTCACGCCTGTAGCTTCTGCGGTCAGTACATCCTCGGTGGTGACTACCTCTCCGCCGATACGTTTGGCGAAGACAGCGTAATAGGTGATGTCTTCGCTGGCGACTTTACTGCCGGCAAAGCGGAACAAGTCTGCGGGTTTTTGTCCGTCCGTCACCTGGCTTGCAGACCAGCCCACGAACACCATCTCTTCGTTGCAGCTCTCGGGCTCGGCAGGAAGCACCAAAGCCTCTTCCATGGCGAACTCGGTGGTGGTGGTGTTTCCATTGACCGACCAAGTGATCGTAACAGCCGGCATGTCGCTTTTATCGGGCACGATACCGATGATAACATCCTGGTCCTCGGAGAAGTCATAACCGCCTCCGCCGGCACCGCCGCTACCGGGTTTAAGACGTGATAAGAGGAAATATCCGTCGTTTTCGCCCGACCAGCCCCAGTTGAAGTGGAAATAGCCGGCATCGTCGTATCCGTCGCAGATAAAACTGTGACCGCCTTCTTCGCTGGCACCGCCGTATAGGATCGGATGTTTCTTATCCAACTCTTCTTTGATCATAGCGGTCCAATCATCGTCGTTCCATTTCTTGTAATACTCCTTTCTTTCGTAAGTATATCCGTCGCGCACGTACGCGGTTAAACCTTCTTTCTTATAGCGGAAATAGTTCACAAAGGCATTCTGTGCGCAGCTGGGGTCTTCCCAGTCTCCGTAGTTGACGGTATAAGTACCGGATCCGCCGTCTGCTTCGTTGCCGTACATCATTTCGGTAGCCACGCCGCAGTGATACATCAGCGTAGCTACTGCCTTTTTCTGCTCCGCAGTAGCGGAACCGGTGTATTGATCCAGCATGTTACTCCAGTCATAAATCGTTTGTCCGAAGTTGGCAGAAAGAGTTTGGGTATAACGTTCAGAGTAGTTATAATAGCCGAAATCATCCACCGGGTTATTCGGATCGAGCGGCCGATAGGAGTGCGAGCCGGTACCGGTGACAGGCCATTCCCAGAATTTCATCACCTGCGCCATAGCGGTTGCCACACAGCCGACATAGGCTTTGTTTTTTCCGGTGCCCGGGCATAAGTCCCAATACGGACTATCCTGGTCCCATTGGGTTTTAATCAGCGGTCCTACTACCGCATCGCCTTTTGCACGACGCGGGCTCGTACGGAGTGCTTGCCATTGAGCAGCGGTTTCTTCGCTGGCAGTTACGCCGTCGGCTTCTATTTTCTGGATGAAATGATTGTATTTGCTCATCCATTTGCGTACATTTGCGGGCATGTTCTCCGTGCTGAAGTGCCCTGTTTCCGAGTATGCCAAAACGGGGCTGACCGCATCGTCAGCGGCGATGATAACCCATCCTTCGCCGTTCTCGTTCCGGTAGAGGTAATAGAGGTTCTCTTCTGCCGTCCCGGCTTGTTTGAGCACCATACGTTTAGCCGGGGCTTTCTGCATCGAGGACGAGGAAGCCGCGTTCATAAAGTGGTCTGCCACCAGCGCTGCATCAGCCGGCGTGACCCGTTCTGCCATCAGTGTCATCGACGACACCAATAAGGCCGTAATAATCCAAAGTTTTTTCATTTGTGTGTTTATTTTTGTTTTAAGTTATATTTATCAATAATCGTGCCGTTTTGTACCACAAAAGCGCCGGGGTTCGCGCGAACGACCGTTTTTAGTGTTACGGGGTCGATTGTGCAGAATGCCTGTTCCGCCGTCTCTTCGTCCATGCCCATTTCAGCGGCGAACGCATAAATATCGTCTTCGCCCGAGCCGGTCAGGAAATAGATCGGTAAACCTTCATTGGTCATTTGCTCATACATCTTCACGGCTTTGGCGGCTTGCTCGCGGTCGGTCTTTTTGAGGTCGTACATCGCAATGAGCGTCACCGGCTCTTCGGATTCGAGAATGTCATACGTGATATCGTCGAAGTTCATGGTCAGGATCTCAAAGTCATGGATCGGTGCTTCGTAACCTTTCTTGACGAGCACGGATTTCTGGTCCACGAATTTCCAATCGGGGTCGCCTTTGGGGTAGTTCTCCAAGGTGAACTCCTGCTGCACGCCGTCTTTCTCGTAGATGAGGGTCGTCTCGTAAACATCCGGCTCGGCGTCTTCGGGAATTTCCATTAACTGAGGGATGTTGTTGCCGATCTTGTACGGTCTGAAATCCATCAGTGGCAGGTGGTGATAGGTGTATTCCATCAGCCCGAAGCCGGCAAGGAACGTGACGACGGCAATGCTCAGTTCCATTTGCCACACAAAAGTCTGCGGGATCGCTTTGCGGCAAACAAGCAGCACAACGACGAGAGACAGCAACACCACGTTTTTCCAGAAGGTCTGCCAGTTCGTCAGCACCAAGGCGTCGCCGAAACAGCCGCAGTCTGATACGGGATTAGTCAGCGCGATCCACAGCGTGAGGGGCGTCATCACCAGATAGAAAGCGAGGGTGAGCCAGCTTGTCCATTGCGTGCGTACATTAAAGAGCATGCACGCGCCCAAGACCAATTCCGTGGAGATGAGCGCAATCGCCGCCACTTCCGCCAAAGGCAGCAAGTCCGTGAAGAAACCGCCGAAGGCTTTGAGATAGTCTTCTATCTTATAGACGGTGCCTAACGGGTCGATGGCTTTGACGAAGCCTGAAAAGAGGAATGTGAGCGCCAATAACGTCCGCGCGCAACTTCCTATTATATGTTTTGATTTTTTCATGTCTATCTATAATTATCAATTTTTTCGCCCCTCTTTCGCGGGTATTTCGCGGGTATTTCGCGGGTCTTTCGGGATGTCAATTGTCAATTATCAATTTTCATAGTGAATCAAATCAAAAATTGCGTAATTGATTATATCGAAATAGTTGCCTTCCACGCCTTCGGAAGAGATGGTTTTGCCGTCATGGGCGATGATGGTCTTGATGCGGATGATCTTCGCGAGGATCAAATCTACGATCCCTTCTTTCGACATCTCTCTCCATGCCTCGCCGTAGTCGTGATTCTTGCGGAGCATCAGTTCTTTGGCTTCTTTGAGCACCTGGTCATACAGCCCGGTCGCCTCCTCGCTGCTCATGTCAATTGAGTCGGCATAGCCCTTGCGGTCTTGGATAATCGCCATAACGCCGTAGTTGACCACGGCGCGGAGGTTGCCTTCTATATCATCGCCCACAAGGCTCACGCCCGTCTCCTGACGTTGACGGATATTACAGATCTTGATGTATAACTGGTCGGTAATGCCGTGCAGACGGAAGATCCGCCATGAGGGACCGTAGTCCTTCATTTTGTCGATAAATATCGCGCGGCATTGAGCAGTTACTTGATCAAATTGTTTATTAGTATCAGCCATAACGATTTAACAGCTTAACGATTTAACAGTTTAACAATTTAACGAGCTCCCCGAGCTCCACCAATTTCTGTTCGCCGGAGGTCATGTTTTTGAGCATTACCTTGTTCTGCGCCATTTCGTCACCGCCTACAATCGCCACGAACGGGATCTGTTTGGTGTCGGCGTAGCCCATCTGTTTCTTCATCTTTGCGGGTTCGGGATAAACTTCCACGGCAATGCCGTTGGCGCGCAGCTCTTTTGCCCAGCGGAGCGCATAACGCAGCTCGTCCTGTCCGAAAGCAGCGAAGAGTACTTGGGTAGAAGACTGTAACGCCGCAGGGAAAAGGTTCAGTTCGGTCAGTACATCGTAGATACGATCCGCGCCGAAGGAGATACCCACACCGGATACGTTCGGCAGACCGAAAATACCCGTTAAGTTATCGTACCTTCCGCCGCCGGTGATAGAACCGATCTGTGCGTCCAGCGCCTTGACCTCGAAGATCGCGCCGGTGTAATAATTCAGTCCGCGGGCGAGACAGAGGTCCAAATCAATGGAGAACCCCTCTCCGGAAGGTTCTACGGACGACCACTGGGCGTCCGATCGAGCAGAGCTCTTCACCCGCTCAAGGGAGGAAGTTGTGGCCTCAACTAAACTGAATATCTCTTCCATCTCGGCGACACCCTTCAAACCGATCTCGCTGGTGGCGAGGATGGTTTTGAGAGCTGTGAGTTTTTCTAATGTGGAGCCGTTGAGATTAAGAATCGGTTGCAACGCCTCTACCTGTTCATCGCTCAGGCCGCGTTCTTTGAGTTCGGCATTCACTGCCTCTACACCGATCTTGTCGAGTTTGTCAATTGCCACGGTGATATCCACGATCTTATCCGGTGCACCGATCACTTCGGCAATACCGGCAAGGATCTTGCGGTTATTAATGTGCAGACATACACGGATGCCCAAACGGCGATAAACCTCCTCCACGATCTGGATAAGCTCCAATTCGCCGATCAGACTGTCCGAGCCGATTACATCCACATCGCATTGATAGAACTCGCGGTAGCGGCCTTTCTGCGGTCTGTCGGCGCGCCATACAGGCTGTATCTGAAAGCGTTTGAAGGGGAAAGCAATCTCCTCGCGGTGTTGCACCACGTAGCGCGCAAACGGAACGGTCAGGTCATAACGCAGACCTTTCTCCGGCGCTGATGCGGCTTTCTCACCGCTGTTCTGAATACGGAACAGCAGTTTGTCGCCTTCCTCTCCGTACTTACCCATCAGGGTACCGATGTTCTCCATTGCCGGCGTTTCAATCTGCTGAAAACCATACAGACCGAACACGGAACGAATGGTGTCAAAAATATAATTACGGCGTGCCATTTCGAGTTGTCCGAAATCACGTGTGCCTTTTGGAATACTGGGTTTCTGTGCCATAATATCAATTCACAATTTACAATTCACAATTTTCAATTTTCAAATATCTCTTTATAGATTTTATCCGTAGCCCCTAATTCGCTCTGTACGTATTCTGCGGCTTTGGCGCCGATCTCGGTATGTTGCTCCAACGCGGTGTTGAGGGCGGTTTCTGTCTCTTTGTAGTTGCGGATGCTGCGTGCGGCGCCGGCGGCGATCAGTCCTTTCGCCTCGCGGAAATGCCGGTAGTTCGGTCCGAAGATCACCGGCATGCCGTACACCGCCGCCTCGATCGTGTTATGGATGCCGACCCCGAAACCGCCGCCGATATACGCCGTTTGCCCGAAGCGGTAGATGGAGGACAGCAGTCCCATGGTGTCTATCAGCAGGATGCGTGCATGACGGATAGCGTTCTGCCGGGCAGCGGGGGACAGGGCGGATAAGGTCGTGTAACGCAGCGCCTGACCTTGGAACAAATTGAAGATCAGATGCAGGTGCTCCTCGTCTATCTCGTGCGGCACAACGATCAGTTTGGTCGTCTGGTTCAAGTCGTTCGCCATGTACTCAGCCAGCAACGCCTCATCTTTCGGCCATGTACTGCCGGCAACGATCACGCGCTCGCATCCATCGGTGAACTGTGCTACCGGGATCAGCCGCGGGTCGTCTTCTTTGAGCCCGGACTTGACGTCCATCACCCGGTCAAAACGGGTGTCGCCGGCTACGGAGACTTGTGTCACTCCGTGACGTTTAAGCAGCTCCAACGACTCCTCGTCCTGCACGTAAATATGGCTCAGACAACGGAGCACCGACAAATACCATTTGCCGTACCACCGGAAGAAAATCTGCCCGGGGCGGAAGATAGCGGAAACAGAGTAGGCGGGTACACCTTGCTTTTTCAATTCGCGCAGGTATGCCGGCCAGAACTCGTATTTGACGAAAATAGCCATCTTCGGCTGCAAAGCCTGAATGAACTGTCCGGCATTCTTGCGGGTAGGGAAAGGCAGATAGAGCACTCCGTCCGCCAGCGGGTAGTTCTTCCTCGCCTCATAGCCGGAAGGAGAGAAGAACGTCACGACGATTTTGATACCCTCCTTGTTCGCTTTGAGCCGTTCGATAAGCGGACGGGCTTGCTCGAACTCACCCACTGAAGAGGCATGAATCCATATCGCATTCTTGGGCAACATGCGCCCGTGAACGCTCACGCTGCCGTTCTGATAAGCTATCCCTTTCTGCCCCTCAATGATCTGACGAGCCTTCTTATGCCCGAACAGGGATGCAAGCCATATTATGAAAAAATAGATATACATAGTTTTCAAAAAAGCGCGCAAAGTTACAAAAAAATCTCGACATACGCAAATTTATTTGCATATTTGCAAAAAAAATACTACCTTTGCACCCGATTTTGATAAAAATGATGAAAAAACCAGTTGTAATACTTGCTATTGAGTCCAGTTGTGACGATACTTCGTCGGCTGTGATAGTAGATGGAATATTGCGGAGTAACGTCATTGCTTCGCAAAAAGTGCATGAGGAATATGGCGGTGTAGTGCCGGAGTTGGCGAGCCGTGCGCACCAGCAGAATATCCTGCCGGTAGTGGACACGGCGCTCAAACGCGCCGGAGTGAAGAAAGAGGATATTAGCGCGATCGCTTTTACACGCGGACCGGGGCTGTTGGGTTCGCTCTTAGTGGGTACGTCTTTTGCCAAGGGCTTGGCGCTCTCGCTGCGGGTACCGCTCATTGACGTGAACCACCTTCAGGGGCACGTTCTGGCGCATTTCGTGGAGGACGGTTCGGGCTTGAAGCATCCCTCTTTCCCCTTCCTGTGTTTGTTGGTCAGCGGCGGAAACAGCCAGATCGTCCTTGTGCGTGCGTATAATAATATGGAGATTATCGGTCAGACGATCGACGATGCAGCCGGCGAAGCGTTCGACAAGTGCGCGAAGGTGTTGGGCTTGCCGTACCCCGGTGGACCGTGGATCGACAAATTGGCAAAAGCGGGCGACCCGGACAAGTATCCTTTCGCCAAACCGAATATCAAGGGCTACGACTATTCCTTCTCGGGGCTCAAGACCTCGTTCCTCTATACGCTCCGTGACCTGCTCAAAGCCAATGGGGTAGAGACCATCGATGAGTTGGCGCAGAAGATCCCGAACCTGCGGGAAAACATGTGTGCATCGCTGCAGGCGACGGTGGTGGATATACTGATGCGCAAACTCAAAAAGGCGGCGCAGGATCTGAAAATCACGCAGGTAGCGGTAGCCGGAGGTGTTTCTGCCAATAGTGCGCTCAGACAGGCGTTTGTCGATTATGGCAAAAAATACCATTGGGAGGTGTTCATTCCGCCGTTCTCTTTCACTACCGACAATGCCGCCATGGTCTGCCAAGCCGGCTATTTCAAATATCTCGACAGCGATTTCTGCGCCATGGACGAAGTGCCGTTCGCGAAAACCACCATTTGAAAAACAATGAGCAAACTACAAAAAATAAAAGAAATCTTGACACCCTATAGCGACGTGATCATTTTTATGGTCACGTTGCTGGCTGCTAATTATTTCTGGAAATTTACGATGCTCGGAGACGAGAGCGGCGAACAAGTAACATGGTTTGGGCTTGATTTGACGGCTTTCTTTGAGGCGGTGACGGTTCATGTGACGGCGATGGTCTATCGCTTTGTTTCCCTTTTCCGCGATACGGCGTACAGGGTGAATGATGTCACGATTCGTTTCCTCTCGGGTTCGGGCACTTCCATTGTTTGGGGCTGTACGGGTATCAAGCAGAGTTTCATCTTCTTTTGGCTCATCCTCACCGTCCGACCTGTCAGAATTCAAATCTCCAATCTCAAATTTCAGATAGCGAAGCTGCTTTATATCCCCGCGGGGTGGCTTTGTTGCTATCTGTTCAATATCCTGCGGATAGGACTCATTACGCTTTTCATGGAGTTTCATCCGTCGTGGTTTCCACTCCTGCACGATTGGATTTTCAAGTACCTCTTTTATTTCATGCTTTTTTGTCTCTGGTGGTTCTTTGTTGAAAAGATAAGACACGTTGCTTTAAAGCGCTGATTATTTTCCATGTCTTGGAAGCCTGTGTAGTGTCTCCGGTCAGCAGGTCGGGGACGTCTGCACCGATGGCTTGCTCCGGATAGACGATCATGTAACTATGGTCGCTGAAGAACCGTTCCACCATCGTCGGCACTTGTTCGAACAAGGGGTTGTAGGAAGGTGTGGAGGGACGGGCATTGAGCATAATAATCAAGTCGTCCGGCTGCATCTGTTTGGCGATCATCAGTACGTCTTCCCAATTCTCCATTTCCCGGTAAGCCGCACGGAGGTATTTGCCTTTACGACGGCAGAAAGCCTGCAGTACGCGCTGGGTGTCCTCGTTGGTATAGAATACCACTTTCGCGCCTATCTGACTGCTCAGACGGCGCACAAGACCGAAACAGGTAATGAAATCATGCTCTTTCTCGGCATAACGGGGAATAGCCACCAACAGCCTCGAAATGGTATTGATCGGCTGTGAGGGGTGATAGATCAGCGCGGCTTTGTGCTGGTGGTGAATAGCACGTATCGCATCGCTCCATTCGCTCTCGGATGCAATCTCCGGCTTGTGCAGTTCCGCTAATTCGCTTAACTCATGCAGCTCGTAATGGCGGTTTTCCGCCACACTCATCATGAGCCATTCGTTGTCCGTTTTCTCGCTCTCCATGCGCGCTTCCTCTTGCAATGCCAGCTGTTTGGCGGCGTACTCCGTAACGAACGAAGCCGAAGTGCAGAGTACCAGGATCATCACCACCGACGCATTCAGGATCTCCGCTGTGAAGATACCGGTCTGATAACCGATCGTCACAATAGCTAACGTACCGGCGGCGGTCGCGTGCGTCAGACCGAAGATCATCTGACGCTCCGTGCGTTGCAAGCCGAAGTTCTTCTGCGCCAAGTACGCTGCGAGCCATTTGCCGGCTAATTTGGTAACGATCATCACTACGGCGATACTGATCGTCAGCCAACCCTCCCACAGCAGCGATATATCAATCAGCAGACCAACACCGATCAGGAACAGCGGTACGAAGATCGTATTGCCCACAAAATTGATGCGTTGCATCACCGGGCTCAGATTCGGTACCAGACGGTTCAGCGAAGCGCCGCAGATAAACGCACCTAAAATCCCCTCCAAACCGCTCCAATCGGCTAACAGCGCCGAACAGATGATCATGATCATTACAATGAGGAAACCGCTCGTGGCATCCGTCCAACGTTTGAAGAACCGCTGCGCAAGCCATGGGAAAAGCCAGATAATCACCCCCAAGGTCACCGCCACCTTTCCGGCGGACGCCCAGAACGAGAGCTCCTGTCCGTCCGACCCCCCGCGGAGGATCGCTAACACCAACAGCGAAAGGGAAATCGAGATCATCGTGCCGCCGATGGCGATATTCACGGCGTTGTTTTTCTGCACGCCGTAACGACCCACAATAGGGTAGGTCATGAGCGTGTGGCTTCCGTACATCGCACCTAACAGCGCGCAGGTCTTCCATGAATAGCCGAATAGAAGGCTCGTGAAAAGACCCAAAAGAAACGGAAAAAGGAATGAATACAGACCGAAAACGATGGACTTACCCCTTTGCTGGCGAAAATCATTTATATCCACCTCGATACCCGCCTGCGCCATGATATAGAGCATGCCTAATTTGCCCAGGGTCTGAATAGAACTGCCGTCACTGCCCAGACCCAGACAACACGGACCGGCTATAATGCCCGCAGCAATAAAACCCACAATACTCGGTATTCGGATCTTGCGGCAGATCATGGGCATGAATAAGATCGTTGCCAGGATCAGTGCTATTATGCCTAACGAATTGCTCATACAATTTACAATTCTTAGCCCTAAAGGGCACGATTATTTGGCAGAGCCAAATTTTCACAATTCACAATTATATAAATCTCCCCGTAATGCTCTTGGGGTTCTTGCGGATGTCTTCTACGGTGCCTTCGGCAACCAACTGTCCGCCTTCACGGCCGCCTTCGGGACCCATGTCGATGATCCAGTCGCATGCCCGGATCACGTCCGTGTTGTGCTCGATGATCAGCACCGTGTTCCCTTTATCCACCAACTGCCGCAACACACCCAACAACACCCGTATGTCCTCAAAATGAAGACCGGTGGTCGGTTCGTCCAATATATACAAGGTCTTGCCCGTGGACGGACGTGACAGTTCGGTCGCTAATTTGATACGCTGGCTCTCGCCGCCGGAGAGGCTGGTGGAGGACTGACCGAGTTTGATATAGCCCAAACCCACGTCCTGAATGGTCTTGATCTTACGCAGGATCTTGGGCTGCGGCTCGAAGAACTCCACGGCTTGGTTCACCGTCATATCTAATATGTCCGCAATGGACTTGCCTTTCCATCGTACCTCCAGGGTCTCGCGGTTATACCGTTGACCGCCGCATACTTCGCACGGCACATACACATCGGGCATGAAGTGCATCTGGATCGTCTTGTAGCCGTTGCCCATACACTCTTCGCATCGTCCGCCTTTGGCGTTGAAAGAGAACCGCCCGGCTTTCCAGCCCCTGATCTTCGATTCGGGTAACTGCGCAAACAGGTCGCGTATATCGTTGAAGACGTTGGTGTACGTGGCGGGATTACTACGCGGCGTACGGCCGATAGGCGACTGATCGACGTTGATCACTTTGTCAATATACTCAATGCCCTCAATACTCTTGTACGGCAACGGGGTTTGTTTGGAGCGGTAGAACTTCTGGCTCAAAATGGGGTAGAGGGTCTGATTGATCATACTGCTCTTGCCGCTTCCGCTCACACCCGTCACGCATACCATCCGCCCCAAAGGAATACGTATCGTTACGTCCTTCAAATTATTGCCCGTACAGCCCGAGAGGGTCAAAACCCCTCCCGACCTCCCCACAGGGGGAGGAGTTGAGTCACCCTCCCTTTTAGGGAGGGGCTGGGGGGAGGCTCCCACTTCTCTTTCTCCCTTCAGATATTTAGCGGTCAGCGTATCGGTCTTCAGCAGTTCTTCCGGCGTGCCGCTGAACAGGACTTTGCCGCCCAGACGACCGGCTTTCGGACCTATATCCACGATCCAATCCGCCTCACGCATCATCTGCTCGTCATGTTCCACCACAATGACCGAATTACCCATGTCGCGCAACTCTTTGAGACTGTTGATCAGCCGCTCGTTGTCGCGTTGGTGCAAACCGATACTCGGCTCGTCCAATATATACAGCACGTTCACCAAACGGCTGCCTATCTGTGTCGCCAAACGGATCCGCTGGCTCTCGCCGCCGCTCAGGCTCTCGCTGCTACGGCTGAGGCTCAGATAACTCAAACCCACCGACTGCATGAAACGCAGTCTTGCGCAGATCTCTTTCAGAATCGGCTCGGCGATGGCGCGCTGTTTGTCGTTTAACTGCGGACCGATGTTCGTCAGTTTGTCTAACAACTCCTCTATATCCATCTCCGCCATTTCGGAGATATTATATTCGCCGATGCGGTAACTGAGCGACTCTTTGCTCAGACGCTTGCCCTGACATTCCGGGCAGACGATCCATTCCTCCTGCTTCTCCTCTTCCTCCTCGTTCGTTGCCAAATTCTGCAACTCTTCCCACCAGTTATCGCTCTGTATAGCCTCATCTACGGCGTCCGTCGCGCCTTGTACATTGTCCCTGCGTACCTTTCCGAGCCCTTTGCAGCAAGGACACCAGCCCGAGGGACTGTTGAACGAGAACGTATGCGGTGCCGGCTCCTGATAACTCAGACCCGTCTCCGGACACATGAGGTTTCGGCTGAAGAACCGCACCTCCTCCGGCTTATCGTGCAGAGCGATCTCCATCACCCCGTTGCCCTGCGTCATCGCCCGGTCAATAGACTGTCTCAACCGACGCAGGTCATTCTCCTCTCCCTCCTTTGTGGAGAGGGTAGGGCTCTTGACTTTCAACCGATCTACCACTACCTCTATCGTGTGTACTTTGTATCGGTCCAGTTTCATGCCGGCTACGATCTCCTGCACCTCGCCGTCAACACGCACATGAACAAACCCTTTCTTGCGGATCGTCTCGAACAACTCTTTGTAATGACCCTTGCGCGCCTTGATCAGCGGAGCTAAAACCAATATCTTCTGCCCCGCATATTCGTTCACGATCAGGTCCACGATCTGTTCGTCCGTATAATGCACCATCGGCTTGCCGGACAGGTACGAATAGGCTATTCCTGCGCGGGCGTAAAGCAGTCGCAAAAAATCATACACCTCCGTTATAGTACCTACCGTCGAACGGGGATTCTTGCTGGTGGTCTTCTGGTCAATGGAGATCACGGGGCTTAAACCGGTTATCTTATCCACGTCCGGACGTTGCATCTGTCCGATGAACCCCCGGGCGTACGAAGAGAACGTCTCCATGTACCGCCGTTGACCCTCTGCAAAAATGGTGTCGAAAGCCAAGGAGGACTTACCCGAACCGCTCAAGCCGGTTATCACCGACAGTCGTTTACGGGGAATAGACACGTTGATATTTTTCAAATTATGTACCCGTGCTCCAATTACCTCTATATTGCCTTCTTGTTCCATCTTTTTTGTGCATTTCCTAAAACGGGTACAAAGGTACTACAAATTTTGCACATATGCAAATAAAAATGCAAAAAAGCGCACCGAGATGCGCTTTTTGTGTTACAAACTACTTCACTTTTTGTCCGGTGATGGTATAGGTCCGGTCATCGGTGAGGATATAGACATTGCCGTTCTTGATCAGTTTCTGTGCGGGGTTGGCGGGGTTGGTATATACCGCAGGAGCAGAAGACGGCACGTCGGCTTGATATACGGCTTGGATAGTGATACCTAATTTTATATCCGCCGCAACTGTTTCCCAACGAAGGAACGTAAAGCCGGTAATAGCCGGAGCTACGGGCACAGAGAGTGTAAGTACATGGATGTATAAGGCTTGGCTATCTTTATCCACATAGTTAATCGTATAATCGCTTTCGACAGTCTCGATGGGTTCTTCGGGATCCTCGCCGGGAACATCCACTCCCACGATGTTCGTAAATCCCTTCCACACTTCGGCAGCCTGATACAGGCTTACCGACTCCTTCGGCACATTGAGCACACAGGTGGATTTGTTAACCTCATCAAACACATCGCTATTGATGCTCTGCGGCGTAGTGGCATAGTTCGTCACAGAGGTCAAACCGCTGCAAAAACCGAAAGCACTACCTCCAATGCCGGTGACGCTATTGGGAATGGTCACGGAGGTCAAACCGGTGCAACTACCGAAAGCCCCATCTCCAATGCTGGTGACGCTATTCGGGATCGTCACAGAGGTCAAACCGGTGCAATGAAGGAAAGCCCCATCTCCAATGCCGGTGACACTATTTGGGATCGTCATAGAGGTCAAACCGGTGCAATTAAAGAAAGCATAATCTCCAATGCGGGTGACTCTATTGCCAATCGTCACAGAGGTCAAACCGCTGCACCAACAGAAAGCCCTATCTCCAATGCCGGCGACGGTGTACGTCTTGTTGTTATAGGTCACTGAGGAGGGAATAACCACCAAGCCGGAGTATTCATCCAAGTAGGAATTGTACTTATCACCTTGATAAGTCACTTCGGCGGTGAGGTGCTCATCATCGAAATTGTACCAGATACCGCCCACGGAGGTATCCGAGGCGAACATTGTTCCTGCGCCGGCTACCAGCGCGAGAAGGAAAATGGAAAGTTTTTTCATGATGTAATATAATTTAGCGATTCATATTCAATTGCGGGTACAAAGGTACTGCTTTTTTTTGATATACGCAAATAAAAATCGGAAAAGCGTCCTTCGGGGCGCTTTTTGTGTGCCCAAAATTTGCGGAATGGTGTAATTTTAGCGAAACAAAATTTGCGGAATGGTGTAATTTTGGCAAAATAAAATTTGTGGAATGGTGTAATTTTAGCAAAATAAAATTTGCGGAAATGTGTAAAATTATTTGCATATATCAAAATTTTTTTGTAAATTTGCACCCAAAATTTATACATCTGTGGAGAGACTGATCAATATACAAAAGCCGGTGACGGTATGCCGGGCATCGGCGGGAACGGGTAAGACTTATACCTTAGCCGCCTATTACGTGGGACTGCTGCTGTCCGGCGAGGACTACCGTTCGATCCTTGCCATCACCTTCACCAACAAAGCAACGGCGGAGATGAGCGAACGTATCATCAGTTACCTGTATGCCATCTCGCGTGGTGAACAGAAAGATTTTCTGGAGCGCGCACGATGTTTCATGCTGCGCGATCAGGATGTGCCGGATGCGGTGTTGGCTGCGCGGGCGGAGGAGTGCTTCCGGAAAATGCTGCTCGACTACGACAACGTGCAGGTAATGACGATCGACTCGTTCCTGCAGACCCTGCTGAGCGGTTTGGCAGGCATCCTGAAGATGAGCGCGGGACTGAGCACGGAGCTGGATATAGACCATGTGATCCGTACCGCCGTAGATCAGTTGCTGACCACCGAACTGACGGAGGAGGACAAACAGATATTGGAGGATTACATGCGGCTCAAATTAGATAAAGAGAGCCAATGGGATGTACGTCAGAGCCTATGCCAGATGGCGAAAGAGCTGTACAACGAGTCGGTGCAGATCTTGGATGCCGACGGTCGTATCTGTTTCGACGCATCGACGATAGCGCGCCGCCGGACGATCATCGAGGATTTATGGCGGACGAATGCGGAGGTAAGGGAGTTGCAGCAACTCGTTTCGGGCATCCGCACGGAGGAGTTGATCGATAACAAAGCGACGATGCCCAAACCGCTGCCTCATGCGAAAGATATAGAGAAAGCGTGTGCGCGTCTCCGACGGTCGGTAGAAGCACCGGAAGAGGTGCCGTCAAAAGATCGTTTCCGCGGTCTGACGGATCTGCAGATGACTGATGCACAAGGTGGCAAATGGACGAAGCTGCCGGCGGCGGTAGTGGATGCCGCGGTGCAGGCTACTATTCTTGCCCAAAGGGTAGAGTGGACCTATAACACGCTCCAACTGACGATCCGTTTCAGCCGTGACATGGAGCTGATGGCGTCTCTGCAGGCGCTGATCCAACGCAACCTGTCGGAAGCCAACTGCGCGCTCCTTGCCCGTACCGCCGGCACACTGAGCAAGGCGCTTAGAAACGGCGATGCGGACTTTATCTTAGAGAAAGCGGGCATCCGTTACCGCCACGTGCTGATGGATGAGTTTCAGGACACGAGCCGTTTGCAATGGAGCGTGATCAAGCAGCTGCTGCAAGACGTGCTCGCCGGCACGGGAAACACGCTGCTCATCGTAGGCGACATCAAGCAGTCTATCTACCGCTGGCGCAACGGCGACTGGCATATTATGGATGCCCTCACTGCACCCGAAAACGAGTTGACGCACGATAAGATCAACGAACGCTTTACCTCCCTCACCCGCAATTTCCGCAGCTCCGAAGAGGTAGTCCGCTTCAACCTCTCGCTCTTCCAATACCTCATCGGTCACCAAGGAGCCGCCGAACGTATCTACGGCGAACAATTCACCCCGGAGCACCTGGAGGAATTCTATCAGGCGAAAAAGAAAGGCGGCTATGTGCATTTTCAGGCATTCCCCAAAGGTACGAAAGAAGAACTGACCGCCGCCATGTTCGACACGATGGAGGAATTATTGCAAAAAGGCGCGATTCCATCGGACATAATGGTGCTGGTGCGGGAGAAGAAAGATGCGGCTCTGATCACCGACCTGCATGCGTACTTAGATCCTGATAGTTACCCGCACCTGAGCCGTGTGGCGATCGTGTCGGCGGATAGTTTTCTGTTAGAAGCCTCCGAGGCGGTGAAGATTATCATCGCCGGTCTGCGTGTATGGGCGAACGCCGATGACGTAGCCGCCAAATACATCGAGATAGCCACCGATCGCACCGGTTTCATCGAGGAAATGCACACGCGCATCCCGGCGCACACACCGCTATACGAGGCGGTCTGCACCCTCATCGCTATTCTTCTTTGCGACGAGGACGGACAGTACACCGGCACCGAGACCGCCTATCTCAATAATCTCCTGGACCGCACCCGCGGCTATGTGAGCGCATACGGCAGTTCGGTGACGGATTTTCTGAACTACTGGGACGACACGATGCACGAGAAATCCGTGCCCGCCTCTTCCGCCAATGCGATCCGTATTATGACCGTTCATGCCAGCAAGGGTCTGCAGGCACAGACGCTCTTCGTGCCTTTCTGCTCCTGGACCAAAGAGGCAGGCAAGCACGCACAGAAGATCTGGTGCGAAGTGCCCGCAGCGTTGGATGCAGGCAACGACTATGTGCCGATAGCCGACGGAGCCGAGATGGCTAACTCCGCCTACCGCGCCGAATACGATGAGGAGCACGAGAACATGCGTGTGGATAACTTGAACATGCTGTACGTAGCCCTCACACGCGCCGAAGATAATCTCTATATTTCCACTTCGTACCCCGTGCTCAAAGACGGCAAACCCGGCACTTTCAATCACGTAGGCAAATACATCATGGACTATGTGGGGGGCGATGAATACGAAGCCGGCGAACCCGTGATAAAAGGCCAAAGGGACAAGGCGGAAGTGACGAAGGAGGAGGCGGAGTTCTGGGCAAACAGCGATCAGGTGCGTTTCGTTCAGTCGCAGGAAGGCGCGCTATACACGGATTGCGGCGAGGAGGCTTATCGCCGTATGGCGCGTATGGACGAGGGTACGCTATGCCATGAGATCTTCGCTAACATCCGCAAAGCCGATGAGTTGGAGGCGGTGTTAGACGATTTCGAGAGCCGCGGAGAGATACGCGACCGGGCGCAGAAAGAAGCCCTGAAAACCCTGATTTCATCGGCATGGAACGGCAATGAACAGATGCGTGACTGGTTTACTGCACCATGGCAACTCAAACTGGAACAGGCGATCTATATCGACCGACGCGAGTTGAGACCCGACCGCGTGATGATTAATCCCGTAACCAACGAAGCAATCGTGCTTGATTATAAGTTCGGACATTGGGAAAACCAATACCTCCGGCAAGTACGCGAATACATGGAGGCACTGCGCCGTATGGGATATGTGAATGTGAAAGGATTCTTGTGGTACGCCCGTAAAAATCAATTAGTGGAGGTGAAGTAATGGAGACTTTTTTACAACAGACCGCCCGGTCTATCATCGAAAAAACAGATTGGAAACAACTCAGTCGCACCACCTTTGTCCTGCCGAGCCATCGTGCCGGCTTGGTGCTCAAAGATGAACTGCTGCGTTTGCAGCAAGAGCGTCAAGCGAAAGTCATTTGGGCACCGACGGTGCTGACCCTGCCGCAGTTACAGGATGCACTCAGTCCGTTATACCCGGAAGACGAGTTGATGACCGTCGTCCGGCTCTACAAGCATTACCGCCGTCTCAACGCCGGCGATCCCGACCTCATGCCGCTGGACATGTTCTACGAGTTCGGCAGGCAGATGATAGCGGATTTCACGAACGTCGATGTCTCGATGCGGGCGGAGCAGGTACCTAATTTCTTCGATAACACCATCGCCGCAAGAGAGTTAGGCGAATGGAGATTAGACGCGGAGGTCGTGGAGCGTCTGAGGGCACTTATTGACCCCATGGCTGCAGCGCGCGACCAAAACGCCGAAGATGATTCGATCCGCCGTCAATACGAGAAACTATGGCGGCAGTTATACGATCTCTATCAGGCTCTGCAGGAAGAGCTCGTTGCGGAACATAAGGGCTACCCCGGCATGCGCCAAAGAGCCGTTCTGACCCATTGGGAGGACGAGTCCGTACAGGAGCAGATAGAGGGACGGATGTTCGTCTTTGTGGGCTTTAACTACCTTCTGCCTGTGGAGCGCGAACTGATGGCGCGGCTGAAAGATAGCGATCAGGCGCTCTTCTATTGGGATTATGTGCGCGATTTTGAGACCAACACCAAAGCGTTCTCCTTTGCGCAGCTCAACAGCGGTATCTTAGGCGCAGCGCTGCCTCCGCGGCAATGGGACGAGGTGCGCGAGGTGCATGTGCTCTCCTGCGTGTCCCGCGAGGCACAGGCGCAATACGTACACCGATGGCTGCAAACGAACTACACCGCCAAAGGGCAACGGGTAGGTATCGTCATAGGCGACGAAACGATGCTTGAAGCGGTTATTCATACCCTGCCGGCGATCACCCTGCCGGGCAACGACAAACCCGAACCGATTAACATCACCAAGGGTTTCCCCCTGCGCAACACGGATATCTACCTGCGCACGCTCAACTGGCTCTCTTCCAAAGACCGCGGTGCGGCTGCGGAGGTGGTGCAGCCCGAACTGATAGACCAACTCATAGCAGCGCTCTTCCCGGTTATCAACATGCAGGGTGACGCGATTTCATCGGAGGAAACCGAACATTCCACCGAGCCCGACAGCCCGGAAACAAAGCCCAAAAGCCTTGGCGAACTGAGATGGCAGGAATTGTTGGTCTTGGAGTCCGAATACCAAGTGCGCAAGATCCTGAATCAGATGCGTCTGCTCATTACTACCGGGCTCGGCGATGTGCCGTTCACGCTCAAACTGCTGCGCCTGCTGGTTCGCCGCACGATGGAAGCCGTCACACTGCCTTTCCACGGCGAACCGGTGACGGATATACAGGTGATGGGCGTATTGGAGACGAGGCTCCTGGATTTCGACAAACTGCTGATCCTGAACGTGGAGGAAGGAGTGTTGCCGCAAAAACAGCGTGACGGCAGTTTCATTCCGTTCTATCTTCGCAAGGCATTCCATATGCAGACCCCCGAAGAACGCGCCACCGTCTATGCCTATAACTTCTTCCGTCTTATCAGCCGCACGGGTGATGCCACCTTGCTATACGCAACTGCCGAGACCGCCGAAGGAGGCAAAGGAATGTCGCGTTTTATCCTGCAAATGAAATACTCCGACGAGTTCCGGCTGATCGAATCCACGCTGTCGGAACGTTCCGTGCTCGCGCCTATAGTCGATTCCATCGGAGAGGAAGAGGAAGCACCTTCGCTCCTCTCCCTGCTGACCAAAGATGCACAAGGGCGGCTGCGCCGCAAGAGCGGTGCACCATACCGCCTTTCGCCCAGCGCACTCAATACCTATATCTCCTGTCCCCGCAGTTTCTATATGCAATACATATTAGGTCTGCGCCCCAAAGAGGATGAAGAGGTACTCTTTGCTCCGAACACCTTAGGCTCGTTTGTCCATCATGCCATGGAGCATCTGTACCGCGAATATCTCCATTGCGACAACACGGCTCCGGTGCTCGTTTCTCCCGATGAAATCGAAGCAATCCGCACGGACGAAACGAAGTTGCAGCAAGCCCTGACGGCGGCATATCAGGCTATGAACACCTTGTGGCAGAAAGATCACCCCGAAGAGAGCGCACATTACGTCATGGCGCACCATACCTCCGAGAACGTAGTTATTCTCGGCTATGTGTCCAATATCTTAGAGCGCGACCGGGAAGATGCCAAAGCCGGCTTGCAGATATATCTCCTGGAGAAAGAATTGATGTTCCCGATTCAAATAGACGGAGTAGGAGAGATCCTCTCCGGCGGAACGATCGACCGTATGGATATCTACGGTGCACCGGGTGAAGAACGGCTGCGTGTGGTGGATTACAAATCCGGCTCTTACAACGACACGACGCATGAGAAGAAAATGACCGCCACTTGGGAGGATCTGATGGTCAGCGAGGACAAAGGGTATGTCCGCCAGACGCTCGTCTATAGTCATGCCGTCAAAGCAAATAACACCGCGTCGCTGCCTATCGAGCCGAACCTCTATTTCTGCCGCAGGAAACTGACGGACATAGAGACCACGATCGACGTAGAGAACGCTACCGTGCGCGATTATGCCGTTATAGCCGGAGACTTTATCGCCGCGCTGCAAACCAAAGCCAAAGAACTGCTGACCGCCAACACCTTTCCGCAATGCGACGAGGATAAATGTCCGGCGTTCTGCCCCTTCTTTGACCTATGCGGACGCAAGCCAAAGGACTTCTAAAAAGAATAAGAAAATATCAGATCGTTCGAATAATGATCTCTTCGAACGTGTTCACTTTCGCCTTGTCGTACGGACAGGACACTTTGATGTAATTCTCGGTGAAACCCTCCATGAGGTAGTTGCCGGGGTCTGTAGCCGAGTTGATGCGCTTGCCCTCCCAAAGGACAGTGGCTTTTTCGCCTTGGTGCTCGCGGTAGAAAGCCTCGGTCTTGCGGGCACTGATGGCGTGTAACTGTTTGCTGCGCTGCTCGCGTTCGCGTTGCGGCACGACCTCCAGATCCATCTCCAACATACGCGTGTTCGCGCGCTCCGAATACGTGAAGACATGCAGCTGGGAAACCGGCAGGGACTCGATGAAATCGACATAATCCGCCCAGCACTCTTTTGTCTCTCCGCGTACACCTACCATACAATCCACCCCGATAAAAGCATTCGGCATGACGGCTTTGATATGCGCCACACGCTCCGCAAAGAGCTCGCGCGTATATCGCCGCCCCATGATCTTCAGCACGGCGTTACTGCCGCTCTGCAAAGGAATATGAAAATGCGGCGCAAAGTGCCGGCTCTGCGCCACAAAATCAATGATCTCATCGCTCAGTAAGTTCGGCTCGCAACTGGATATACGTATCCGGAAAGGCGCTTCTCCTTGCTCCGTAGGCACGGAGATCGCATCGAGCGCCTTGATCAGATCGATGAAATGCTCGTTGGTGCTGCGTCCGAAATCGCCTATGTTCACACCGCTCAGGATCAACTCTTTGGCACCGCCGGAAATAGCCTCTTTCGCTTGCTCGATAATCGATGAAATGGAGGGATTGCGGCTTTTTCCTCGCGCCAGAGGGATCGTGCAATACGAGCAGAAATAGTTGCATCCGTCCTGCACCTTGATGAAGCACCGTGTGCGGTCGTCCTTGCTGTACGCCCCGTGAAAATCCTCCACCTCGCGTATCGGCGAAGTGAAGATATTCGCTGCCTGCTGATGGCTGATGGCGGTTTGCTCGAGACGCTCTACCAACTCCGCGATGTGGAATTTCTCATTCTGCCCCAAAACATAATCGACCCCCTCAATATGCGCGATTTCATCGGGTTTGAGCTGCGCATAACAGCCTGTCACGACCAATACCGCATTTGGGTTTTGCCGCCGGATGCGATGGATCATCTGTCGATCCTTATGGTCAGCCGCATCGGTCACGGAGCAGGTGTTGATAATACATACATCCGCTTCCTCGCCCTGTTTGGCGCGCGTGTGACCCTTCTCCAATAACGCTTTTCCGAGCGCACTGGACTCCGCAAAATTGAGTTTACAGCCCAATGTGGTGAATGAAACCCTCATTTTAATTGACGATCGGACGATTTACGATTTACGATTTACAGGGTTTGACCGAGAACGTTGAATGTCTGACCGTTGCACTCAATCACCAATTGTCCGTCACGGAGCGTTTTGGCGGCTTTGACGGGTGTGGAAATTGCGTCAATGGCGGTCGGTTTCTCAGGCAGGAATGTACCTAAATAATAAGGAGCGCAGACATCCGCTGCGGTCTTGTTGCCGGTGACAGAGCCGGTTTTGTTGATGGTATGACCGGTTTGTGTCTTGTCCTCGTTCCAGAAACCGCGGTTCTGCCAAGAGAGGATAACCGTTCCCTTATCGCCGTTTCCTGCTTCTTCCGGGAACCAATACGAGATACCGTCCACGTTCTCAAGCGGCTTGAGATTATCTACCAGATCCTTCACGAACCGGTATTGCCCCGCTACAGAACAAGGCCAAGCATCACGCGTGTCATAGTTGACACCGTTTGAAGGCCACCATTGGAAATTATAGGCGCACTCCACGATGTGTACGCGCTTGGTCGGGAAAAGCGTTTTCAAGTTATTGATAGCATTGACGAGGTTGTTCTTATCCGACTTATCGGCTACCTGCTCGGCGTTGAGGTATCCGTGCCAGAAAGGATAGTAACTCAAACCAATGATGTCGAAGTCCACGTTTGCGTTCTTGAGCTTGTTATAGTAATACGAGTTATATCCGGTGTCGGTAGGACGGTCGGTGTGAATAATGATCTGCGCATCGGGGCACTCTTCCCGCACGGCGTTACAGCCTGCATGGAGCAGACCTAAATATCCGTCCCAGTTATCGCCTGCATTGTTGTACGGATGCACCTGAATACCGCATAAGCCGTACATGATCTCATTTCCCACTTGTACGAGATCCGGCGTAGCTCCGGCTGCTTTGAGGGTCTGCAGCACACGGTGCGTATAGGCACTGACGCTATCCGCCATTGCTGCATCTGAAATGCCCTTCCAAACCGATGGAGCCTGTATATGGGTCGCATCAACCCACGTATCGGAATAATGAAAATCCAGCATAAAATATGCGCCTGCGTCTTTGATACGCTTGCCTAATGCGGTAACAAAAGCAAGATCCTGGCACACGGTAGGATTAGAAGTACCACTATGGTCTTTCTTGGTAGGATTAACGAATATACGCACCCTGAAAGTATTCCATCCGCAATCCTCCACAAACCATGTGAGCAGATTGCTGATGTTATTACCCTTGACGTCCTTGTAAGGAGAGTTGCATTGTTCATACAGGGGCAGGGCGGAAATGTCACCGCCTACGTAACGTTGTTGATCTTGTGCGTACATGCACGCGCTCACGCATGCAATAATTAATAAGGTAATAAATTTGCGCATAATTCAGTTTGTTTATGTTTCCGGCTACAAAGGTACAAAAAAAAAATTATATATGCAAATTTTTGGCAAACATAGTTGGTAAAATATGAAATTTTGTCCTTTTGAGCACTTTCTGTTTGCATATTTGACAAAATAGTTGTACCTTTGTACGATTTTTATGATACGAACATCATTAACACAAGATAAGATGAAAAAAGTTTTAAGTGTAATCGCTTTGCTCGCATTGCTCTTTGTGTCCTGCGAGAAGAAGAGTCCGGTAGAACCGGTAGTTCCTGTTGATCCACGTGATACCATTTTGCCTTTTGGTCCGAATGATTCGATTATATCTATTTATCGCATTCAAATTCAGCCGATGGGTACAACAATCGCCTATATGCTCTATGACGATGAGAGCGGAAAAGCTTTTGTCTTTCCTTTAAACATACCTAACAGCGCGGATGATGTTGAGCCCGGAAAACTGTACACGCTCGACGAAATGAATAAAGTCTATGCATATTGGATGTTGTCCGATTACACGACGCACAGCCTCTATACGGATGCCAAATTCGTCAAGTTCAAGGATGAAGACGGCTTGGTGCTCATCAAGGCGAAAGTCTCCGATCAAAACGGAGATACATGGAACTTGGTTTATGACGAATCGAAGTTGTAATTGAATATAAAATGATCTATTTTAGAGAAATCAAGGGTGTTGATAATTTTTCATTTTAGATAACTTTTTCTGTTGATAAAAATCGCAAATCGCTTAAAATGAGCGGTTTGCGTTTTTGTTTTGGAAAACTTTTAAAATTTTTATTAAAAATAATTACCAAAAAATTTGCACAATTCAAAAAAAAGTTGTACCTTTGCATCGTTTTTCGCAATTATAAATTTTTACTACTTATATTATGGAAACATATATTATTAAACGTGACGGTAAAAAAGAACTTTTTACCATTGACAAAATCAAGAATGCGATCTCCAAGGCATTCTTAGCAGTAGGCGCTTTTGCCACTGAGGAGACATTAGGAGCGATATTGTCGCACTTGCGTGTGCGTGACGGTCAGACCGTGGAAGAGATTCAAAATCAGGTAGAGGTAGCATTGATGGCTGAGGGGTATTATCAGGTAGCGAAAGCTTTCATTCTCTATCGTCAGGGTCACACCGAGGATCGCGAGACACAGCGCCGTCTGGATTTCATGATGAATTATGTACAGGCATCTAACGCCGCAGAGGGTTCTAAGTTTGACGCAAACGCCAATGTGGAGCACAAGAACATTGCAACTCTCATTGGCGAGCTGCCAAAACAGGGCTTTATCCGTCTGAACCGCCGTTTGCTCACTGAGCGCATCAAGGAGATGTTCGGAAAGGAACTGAGCGACAAGTATCTCTCGCTCCTGCAGCAACACTTCATCTACAAGAACGACGAAACGAACTTGGCGAACTATTGTGCGTCTATCACGATGTACCCGTGGCTCATCGGCGGCACAAAGTCCATCGGCGGTAACGCTACACCTCCGCGCAATCTCAAATCGTTCTGCGGCGGTTTCATCAACATGGTCTTCATGGTCAGCTCCATGCTCTCAGGCGCGTGCGCAACGCCCGAATTCCTTATGTATATGAACTATTTCATCGAGAAGGAATACGGCGAGGATTATTACAAACGTGCGGATGAGGTGGTGGATCTCGGTCTCAAACATCGTACAATTGACAATATCATCTGCGATTTCTTCCAGCAGGTCGTTTATTCGCTTAATCAACCTTCCGGCGCGCGTAACTATCAGTCCGTTTTCTGGAATATCAGCTATTATGACCGCTATTATTTCCAGAGCCTGTTTGAGAACTTCCGTTTCCCGGACGGAGAGGCTCCGCATTGGGATAGTCTGAACTGGTTGCAGAAACGTTTCATGAACTGGTTCAACGAAGAACGCACCCGTTCAGTCCTCACTTTCCCGGTAGAGACCATGGCGCTTCTGGCGGAAGATGGCGACATCAAAGATAAAGAATACGGCGATTTCACCGCAGAAATGTACGCGAAAGGACACTCGTTCTTCACTTATGTTTCCGACAATGCCGACAGCCTCTCTTCCTGCTGCCGTTTACGTAATGCCATTACCGATAACAGTTTCAGCTACACCCTCGGTGCCGGAGGTATTTCTACGGGATCCAAATCCGTGCTGACCATCAACCTCAATCGCGCTATCCAGTATGCCGTACGCAATAATATTCCGTATCAGGCGTATGTGGAGGACATAGTGGATTTGATGCACAAAGTGCAGTTGGCTTACAACGAAAACCTCAAAGCCCTTCAGGAGAAAGGTATGTTGCCGCTCTTTGACGCAGGATATATCAATATCGGCCGTCAATACCTCACGATCGGCGTGAACGGTTTGGTAGAAGCAGCTGAGTTCCTCGGGCTCGAGATCAAAGATACGCCGGAATATGCGCATTTCGTGCAGGAATTGCTCGGTATCATCGAGAAAAAGAACAAAGAATACCGCACCAAAGATGTGATGTTCAACTGCGAAATGATCCCGGCGGAGAACGTAGGTGTTAAACACGCTAAATGGGATCGCGAGGACGGATATGTAGTGCCGCGTGACTGTTACAACAGCTATTTCTACATTGTGGAGGACAAGAGCCTGAACGTGCTGGATCGTTTCCGCCTCCACGGACGCAAGTACATTGAGCACCTCACCGGTGGTAGCGCGCTGCATTGCAACCTCGAGGAGCACTTGAGTAAGGAGCAATATCGTCAACTCCTGCGTGTGGCAGCGGTAGAAGGATGTAACTATTTCACCTTTAACATCCCCAATACCATCTGCAACGACTGCGGTCATATCGACAAGCGTTATCTGAAAGAGTGCCCGCATTGTCATTCGAAGAACGTGGATTATCTGACGCGCGTGATCGGTTACATGAAGCGTGTTTCCAACTTCTCAGAGGCACGTCAGAAAGAGGCTGCTCAACGCTACTACGCTGAGCCCGCAAAAGCCCCCGTATGTTAATGGATAATGGACAATTGAAGGTAGCATCCTTTGATATAGTGTTTCAAGAGATTCCCGGAGAGGTGACGTTAGCACTCAGCCTCTCCGGGTGTCCTTGTCATTGCCCGGGATGCCATAGCCCGCATCTATGGGAAGACACGGGGGAAATCCTCAACGAGGAACTATTGGATGACCTGATCAACCGCTATAAAGGGCTTATCACTTGTGTGGCACTCATGGGAGGAGATCAGGCTCCGGAAGAAGTGGAGCGCCTTGCCGGGTATATAAAAACTCAATTTTCTATCAAAACGGCTTGGTATTCCGGCAGAATGAAAATGCCGGGCATTGACGGCCCCTTTGATTACGTCAAAACAGGCGCTTACATCGAAGCACTTGGAGGACTGAAAAGCGAAAAGACGAATCAAAGACTTTATAAAAAGAACGGAGCCGTGTGGGAGGACATCACTTCGGTCTTTTGGAAGAAGAGCGTCATGTTATAATCTCCTTCAACGGAATTTTTACAAAATCCCGTTCCTGCCACAACGGATGCGGAAGAATGAGCGAAGGGCGACCTTCGCTTTTTTGTGAAGAGTCGTTTATTTGACATCTAATCTCGTGTCCTTCATGGTCAAACGCTTGAATGAGATCAATGTCAATTATCCGGTCGGAATAGTGTGCATTGATGGTTTTGTGGGTGCGTCCTAAAGCACGCTCAATGGCTTGTGTCGCGCGCAGTACTTCCATAGGCTCCATGGTCGTCTCCAAGCGGCAACACACATTGCAAAAACGATTCTCCGACTCAAATCCCCATGGCTCGGAATAGTAAAAAGAGGAGCAGCAAGGCACAGTGCCTATCTGCTCCTCTATGCGTTGTATAGCTTCGCGAATCGTTTCTTCGCGGTTGCCTAAGTTAGCGCCTAAAGAAAGAAAATACGTCATAACTGTTTCGCTTCTCCGATCACCCAATGTGTGGCTTGCACCGCCTTCGGATAAGCCACCGAACTCTTCACTACCGGCGAATCATCTAACCAATGGAAACTCTCGTTCGTCTTGTCCATCGCGAAAACGACGATCAGGACAATAATGGCATATTTGATAAACCCGCATATGCCGCCGAACAAGCGGTTGATCCAGCCTAAGTGAATCGCTTTGAGCAACTTATTGATCAATCGCGCGAGGATCGACAGCACGATCGCTACCGCCAGGAAGAGTAGGGTATATGCCACTACGTCGCAAACGCCTTTGGGCCAAGCGAACTGCACAATCAGCCATGAGGAGAACGACGGCGCCCAAAACCGTGCACATAGTACTCCGAAGATCACCACTACAATAGCGATGATCTCGGAGACAAAGCCGCGCATTACTCCACGGACGATACCGAAGAGAAGCGGTAATATGATCAGTACATCTAACCAGTTCACGAATTACTTATCTTTTGGGTCATACTCTTTCGGCTCCCACACTTCGAACTTATTCATGCCGATCTCTTTTTCCATGTAGATATCAGCGAAGCCGATGCCGGGAATGCCGCGCGGTGTTATTGACCATTCGTAACCGTCCGGTGAACTCAGACTCGATGCTTTATCCTGATACCAGCCTAAGATGCCGGTCACAGTTCCTACCCAGTTTTGGCAGTCGGAAACACCTTTCTTATTGGCACCCGGCAGATAGTAGTACGCAAATTTGGCATACTCGGAGCAGGAACACATCATCGATTTCTTACCGTTGGAAATAATACGGCTCTGCGGATAGCCAATGTTCAAAGTAGTAGGTGCAAAAACGTTCGCCGATCCCGATGAATCCGGCTTTTCCGTGGTGCAGTTCTTAATCGTTCCGTTGTCATCAAACTGGCCTGTAAACCAAACGTTCTTCAGTACAATCAGTCGGCCATCGGCTTTACGAACCATGTCCATGTCCAACGAATCGGGTAAGGGTTTTTCCTTTACCTCATTAAACAGCTGCGTCAGCGTCAGCGTGTCATAAACCAGTTTGGATTGATCCGGCGTACCGATCATGCGTGTGGCTTTGCGGAATACGGCACTCGGAATACGTCCCGGATTCCAGCCTACTTTCTCCGAGGCATTCATAGCAAAGGTATTATTGTTGTAGGAAGGCACGCATAACTGCGGCTGATTAGCATAGCGGCCTACTGCCAAACCGTTACAACGGATCATGATCTCCTGACCGGTTTGGTACATACCTCCGGCTGAACCTAAATCTACGGAAATACGGAGATTCTGCTGTTTGCCGTTTACTATTTGCTGAATGACCAGCGACTTATAGAAGTTTCCTCCGAAATCATCGGTAGTAACGCGACCGCGGATATAGATACCCTTTCCGTTGGTAGGCAATGTATCAACGGTGAACATATAAAACTTGCCATCAGCCGTTGATCGCGTGCGATAGAGGGTGGAATCGCTCAACAGGTTTCCGGTTTCAGTCATCCATGTATCCAAAAACTCATTGAGCGTATAGATGGTATAGCCCTCCGGATTTTCGTCCGCTAACAATTGATCCAATTGGTCATTTTTCACGGTTACATCGGCCTCTGTCAGTGCACGGGGCTCACACGAACTCATGATAGCAACGAGAGGCAGTGCCAAAATCATTGCATATAGATTGATAAACTTTCTCATTGTCGTTAGAATTTGTAGGTTGCTGTTAAGAAGAAGTTAACACCCCATGCATAGTAGTACTTGGAGGGGTATTTCCATGCGTTCGCCGTGATAACCGAGTTGTGATAGTCGCTCTCTCCCTGGCGTACCGCGCGCGGCAGACGAGCCTGCTGGTAACCGCCTGTCTTGAAATGTGTATTATTCGTCACGTTTGTTACACTCAAATTGATGGAAAGCGACTGACGATTTGGCAGATAAATCAATTTACCCACAGACACATCCACCAGGAAGCGATTCAACGGGTTCGTGGCTGCCAAACTCTCTTGTGCCGTCATAATATTATACGGATATTTGAGTACAGGCGCACCGTTTGCATCCAATACAGCGTTCTCATATACTACGTTTCCGTTTACATCCATGCTATAACGCAATGATTGATCATCATTCGTTTGGATCGCGTTGGCGAAACTGTCTCCAAACCACCCGTTCACTGCGTGTCCGTCTGTACGTACACCGGTATATAAGCCCTGCATACGGCGGCTCGGAGCTACTGAGAGGTAGTTCCAATCGTGGTAGTTGACTGTTACGTCAGCAAACCACATCTTGGGGTGGAAGAAACTGAGTTTCAAACTTGCGTTAGCCTGCGGACCTGTAGCCAGATGCAGACCTTTGAGCAACACCTTATCGCGTACCTCGAAGATGTATTCTTTCGTTGCTACGTCTTGCGTCATAGGCATTCCGTTTTCGGCGGAAGTGATGGAGGAAGCATCTTTAGTATAGCGATAGTCGCCTACCGAAGCCACACCGGTGAGGGTAAAGTACGTACCGAGTTTAACGGCAATTGCGGCCTCAACGCCCATGTAGCGCTTGTCAATGCCCGACAGAGCTTGGTTTACAAAGGTGCGAGTCTCGTCATCATAGTAACTGTTGAGCTCGGTACCGTCCCATGTTTTGGTAAAGAATCCTGTCACGCGGCCGCGAACCAACGGATAATTGAACTCGTACGTCAAGTCACCGGAGAACACTTTTTCGTTGGCAGCATAGAACTCTTTGAGGTTTTTGGCTTTGTCGTGGATGTAAATTTCGTCCAGAACACGGTCGTGTACACGTTGCGAAATATAGGCATTGCGTGCGTACGGAGCACGAGTCTCAGCCAACGCGTTGATCTTCAATTTGTTGCGTCCGTTAATCTTGTAGGTAGCACCGAGCTTGAAAGCTGGATCTAAGAAATAGTGAGTGTTACCATAATAAATCGGTTTAACACTGTTGTATTGCTGCGTGTTGTCACCCAGGTATTTATACATCATACCGCTAGCGTTCGCTAATTTAGCCAAGTACCATTGACGGCCGTTATACATGCTGGTCGTACGTTGCATACTGTTGTATTCAAGCGCCAAAGCATAGTAGAAATCTACTTCGTTGAAGGTCCATTCGTTCTGGAACCAAGCCTTGGCGTTGGACATGTTTATACGATAGTCGTAGCCGAACTTGTCTCCGTTCTTAATGACTTTGCTGGGGTGAAACAAATCGTTTTGGATAACATTTTGTATGTCCTGCTGCGTATAGTCGCTGTTAGCAGCCAACTCCTTGATGTCACGGTCTGCAAAAGCATCCAGATCTATCCATTGGTTAGCTCCCAATAAGTCATCAATGGTCTTATAATGAATACCTTGCGAGTACTTGCCCTCTACGCCGACAGTCATCTTCAGATGGTCAAATTTCGTATTTACGTAGTTGAAGGATGCGTTGGCTTCCTGGATGTCATTGTGGCGGCGCTCCAGAATATATCGAGCCGGTGTCATGGTTCCTTTGGCGGCATCGTTCGCATTGTTGGCATAGTTGGAGGCGTAGATGTTGTTCCAATCAATCTGCGTCGTTTTGTCGTCGCGGCTCTTCCAAAGATCTACCAAGTTGTTGTACTGATCTTTATTGATAGAAGGACCTACCAAATTGCCGTCATGTCCGATGAAACCGGAGCCAAAGCTGTTTCCGTTCATGTCTGCACCGGCAAATAATCCCCAAGGATAGTGAGCTCCTGCTGCGTCATAGAGTTGCATAAACGAACTCTCTACATTTGGGTTAACAATCTGTCCGTCCCACATGAATGAAGGCAGGTTGCGGTAATAGTCCGGGCGGGGATCAGGAGCGTTATAGAAGTTCAGCGCAGAGCCGGAATACATTGAGTAATGATATCCGGCAGCTACTTTGATCTTTTGCTGCTCGTCGATATTGTGCTCAAAGGCGGCGATTACGGTCGGATCATAGGATTTGATAATGCGTGCGTTACGTACTTTGCCGTCCTGATATCCCCAGTTCGGGTTGTAGTAAATACTTCCGGTCAAATCGTACACTTCCTGTGTCACGGCTGCGTTCTGTCCGCGCTCTGTGGGAGCACCGAAAGTGATGAGTTTGAGCCTTGAATTTTCCCAAATACGCTCTGCGGTCAGGAAATAACCCAACGAATAGTACTTGATTCCTTCACCGATGATTCCTTTGGCATCAATGTAAGGCGAGAAACGATAAGCCACTTGTGCGGTCACGGACCATCCGTTGTCCATGATACCGGTAGAGTAGGTGGCATTGATACGGGCTTTGTAGTTGCGGTTTGTGCCGGCTACACCTACTTTCCACCCCTGCGCGTAGCGGCTTGCACCCATCAGGTAATTGGTGGACTGACCGATACCGCCGAAGCTGAAGTTAGTTGCTTCCAGCGGATTGAGCACCTCCTTGTAGCGGCTTGCGTCATTCAGACCGCCCATTGCGGAGTAGTTAAACTGACCGCGTTCCTGCGAGTTAAAGGATAAACCCTCAATGTAGTAGTTCTCTTCCTTTGACTCATAGCCGCGGTTTCGGTAACGCGCTGTTGACCATGCGAAAGAGGTGTTGGAATTGAATACGTCCGTCGATGCCGATGAAGATGATGCTTGCGCCTGAGAGCGGCCTTCATCATCGTTCATCTCCTCTTCGGTCAAATTCAGCAAGATTTCGCTTTGTACTTGCGAGGATAAGTCCTGTTGGAGTTGAATCGGTGTTAACTGATTCTCTTGATTTTCCTTCAGGGCTACTAACTCCAATTCGGAAACGAAACCATCGGCTTCAATCAACACCTCTTCGTCAACTGCTTCAAGGTAAAGCAACGTAAACTCTCCAGCTGCGTTTGTCGTAGTGGAAATGTTTTGGTTTGCGAGCGTAATCTTGGCGCCAACGACCGGAGTCTGCGAGTTGGCGTCAATGATGCGACCCTTGAGTGAGGTCTGTGCTACTCCGGCTACGGAGATTATCAGCACAGACATCAGTGTAAAGAGCTTGTTTCTCATAACGATTGTTTGTTAGTGTTTTTTATGCTATTTGTTTAAAATTCTGCTGTTTTAGGTGTACGCGGGAACGGAATGACGTCGCGGATGTTCTGCATGCCCGTAACGAAGAGCATCAAGCGCTCGAAGCCTAAACCGAAACCTGCGTGAGGCGCTGAGCCGAAACGGCGGGTGTCCAAGTACCACCACATATCTTTCATCGGAATATTGCGGCGCTCGATCTCTGCATTGAGCAGATCCAGACTCTCTTCACGCACGCTGCCACCGATGATCTCACCAATCTGCGGGAAGAGTACATCGGTTCCTTGTACGGTCTTGCCGTCCTCGTTGATCTTCATGTAGAATGCCTTGATCTCCTTCGGATAATCGGTCATGATCACCGGTTTCTTGAAGTGCTCTTCTACCAAATAGCGCTCGTGCTCGGAAGCCAAATCGTCACCCCAGTTGCAGGGGAACTCAAACTTCTTACCGTTCTTGATTGCTTCTTGGAGAATGCGAATGCCTTCTGTGTAAGGCAGACGGACAAATTCGGTATCTACCACCGACTTCAAACGCTCTATCAGACCTTTGTCCACAAATTGGTTGAGGAACTCCAAATCGTCCATACAATGCTCCAATGCCCAGCGAACGCAGAACTTGATAAAATCCTCTTCGAGGTCCATCAGTTCGTCCTTTTGGATGAATGCCACTTCCGGCTCGATCATCCAGAACTCCGCCAAGTGGCGCGGGGTGTTGCTGTTCTCTGCGCGGAAAGTAGGACCGAAGGTATAGATCTTGCCTAATGCCATTGCGCCTAACTCTCCTTCCAATTGGCCGCTTACTGTCAGTGCGGTTTGTTTGCCGAAGAAATCATCGGAGTAGTCGATCTGACCGTCCTCGTTATATTTGAGGTTATAGAGGTTTTTGGTCGTTACTTGGAACATCTGACCTGCTCCCTCACAGTCCGAAGCCGTGATCAGCGGAGTGTGGAAATAGAAATAGCCGTGCTCATGGAAATAGGTGTGAATAGCCATTGCCATGTTGTGGCGGATACGGAATACCGCGCCAAAAGTGTTTGTACGCGGACGGAGATGCGCTATTGTGCGCAGGAACTCCATTGATAAACCTTTCTTTTGCAGCGGGTATTTCTCCGGATCGGCTGTTCCGTACACTTCCAAATCCGTTAACTGAATTTCTACCGCCTGACCTGCTCCCTGGCTCTCTACCAAAGTACCGGTAGCGGAGATACACGAACCGGTCGTTACTGGTTTGAGACGTTCTTCGTCAAATTTCTCCAAATCAACGACGATCTGGATGTTTTTAATGGTAGAGCCGTCATTGAGGGCAATAAACGAAACGTTCTTGTTGCCTCGACGGCTGCGAACCCATCCGCGCACGTTGACCGTTGCTCCGAAATCGGTGCGCTTCAATGCGTCTATAATTACTGTTCTTTGCATATATTATATTAATTATCAATTCTCAATTATAAAGTGTATTGGCTTAAATCTTCGCCTAAACTGTTGGTACTCATACCGTCCGGCGACATTTGTTGTCCGAAGGAGACAGCTCCCATGGAACTGTTCATACTTGATTGTATCGACACGCTTTCGCTGCCTGCTACCGGCGGCATATTCATCTCGTCGGCATCTACTGCCTCGTCCTCATTTTGGAATTTGGCATATTTGCCGCGGAAACGAAGCCACACGCTGTCCGTGGCGCCGTTACGGTGCTTTGCCACGATGATCTGCGCCAAACCGCGCAAATCCTTACCGGTCTTGTCATCATTGTAAAGGTGATAGTATTCCGGTCGGTGAATGAAACACACCATGTCGGCATCCTGCTCAATGGCTCCGGACTCACGGAGATCGCTCAACTGAGGTGTCTTTCCTTCAACACCTTGACGGGATTCAACACCACGGTTCAACTGCGACAGGGCGATAATAGGGATATCCAACTCTTTGGCAAGCGCTTTCAGGCTTCGTGAGATGATAGACACCTCCTGCTCACGGCTGCCGAAAGACGAACCCTGTGCGTTCATCAACTGCAAGTAGTCGATGATGATCATCTTCACTTGGTGTTCGCGGACTAACTTGCGGGCTTTCGAGCGCAACTCAAAGATGGATAGAGAAGGGGTGTCGTCCATGTAGAGCGGCTTGCCCTTCATAATATTGATCTTCGTATTCAACCGGATCTTGTCCTCTTTGGTCATCTTTCCGGTCTTGATCTTATCGCCTTCCAACTCGCACACGTTCATGATCAAACGGTTGACTAACTGCACGTTGGACATCTCTAACGAGAAGATAGCTACCGGTATGTTACGATCCACGGCGATGTTTTTTGCCATCGAAAGCACGAAAGCCGTTTTACCCATAGCCGGACGAGCGGCGATGATAATCAAGTCCGGTGTTTGCCAGCCCGAGGTGATCTTGTCCAATGCGGTGAAACCGGAAGGAATACCGGAGATAGAACCCGTATTCAGCGAGGCTTTCTCCATGCGGGCAAACGCTTCTTCAATCACGGAATCAATCTGCACAACATCGCGTTTCTGCGACCGTTGTGAGATCTCAAAGATGCCGGCTTCCGCTTCTTGCATCAGCTCGTCTATATCCTGCGTCTCGTCGAAACCTTTCTCTTCTATCTGCGCCGCCATGGCAATCAAGTCACGCGCGGTAGCTTTCTTGGCGATGATCTCTGCGTGATAGCGGAGATGCGCGGTGGATGCCACGCGTTTCGTCAAATCCGCTATATAAACCGCGCCGCCGGCACGCTCCAAGGTGCCTAAACTGCGCATCTTCTCACCCACGGAAAGCAGGTCGATCGGCTGATCTTTGGACGCCAATTCGCGAATTGCTTCGTAAACCATGCGATTCTGATCCTTATAGAACACCTCCGGGCGCAACAAATCGGCTACGGTTCCGTAAGCTTCTTTCTCGATCATCAATGCGCCGAGCACGGAGTCTTCCAACTCTTGTGCCTGAGGGGGTAGTTTGCCCATCTCGTTGGCGCCCACTTTGATGATGGTCGGTTGTGCGGTACGTTTGGTATTTTTACTTGATCCTGCCATATTCGGTTAATAAGTTGTGCGCAGCGATGAAGCTGCTTATCTCGTTGTTCAGCACTTGTCGTTCGGCTACGGTGATATGATTTTCCATTCGCTCGTTTTTGTAGAAGCCGTCCAACAGCGCTTGATTGATTGTTTCGTACATCCAGTATTTGGCTTGTTCAGTGCGGTGAGCGTCAAAATAGCCGTTTGCTTTGGTGAAACGGATGTATTCTTCTATATTCTCCCATACATCCATTACGCCGGTATAATCGATGGACGAGCAACAGATGGCTTCCGGTTTCCACCCTGACTCGGAGGGCGGAAAGAGCGCGAGCGCATTTTTGAAGCTCACGCGCGCAGCGCGCGCACGCTCCATATTATTACCGTCGCATTTGTTGATGGCAATGCCGTCTGCCATCTCCATGATGCCGCGTTTGATCCCTTGTAACTCATCGCCGGTTCCCGTCACTTGCAGTAACAGAAAATAATCCACCATCGAGTGAGCCGCTGTCTCCGATTGTCCCACACCCACAGTCTCCAAGAGAATGGTGTCAAAGCCTGCCGCCTCACAAAGTACAATTGTCTCGCGGGTCTTACGGGCTACGCCGCCTAAGGAACCTGCGGACGGACTCGGGCGGATGAACGCGTTGGATTTGACGGACAACTCGTTCATACGGGTCTTGTCACCCAGGATCGAACCTTTGCTGCGTTCGCTCGATGGGTCTATCGCCAATACCGCCAATTTCTTACCTTTGTCGCATAGCTTGCTGCCTAAAGCCTCTATAAAAGTGGATTTGCCGGCTCCCGGAACACCGGTTATGCCGACGCGGATCGAATTGCCGGCATATGGCAGGCACAACTCAATCACTTTCTGGGCGATCTCTTGATCCGCCAACAGATTGCTTTCTACCAGCGTCACGGCCTGACTCAATATCGTCATGTCCCCGCGGCGGATTCCCTCGAAATACGCTTCGGGGCTCAGCACGATCTTCTTCCTGCGGAAAGTGGCATAAGGATTAACGGAAGGCAGGTTTTCTACACCTGCATTCACCGTCAGTCCTTTATATTCCTCGCTATTTTCTGGATGCTCTATCATTCAATAACAAAGTTGACTTTTACGCGTTTTACCGGGTTTGCGTAGTCGTTGCTGATGATCACTACCTCGCGGCTGTATATGCCAGGTTGCAGATCCTTGGTGTTGATCTCGATAGCTACGTTGCCTTTTTTGCCGGATTTGATGGCTTTCGGCTGTTTTACGTTTAGCGCTTTGTCGGTCGAGTATGCACGGCGTACTTCCAATGCGTTCTCACCGGCGTTCTTTACCGGAAGCGCGCATTTGAGATTCTTGCCCGCTGCTACTTTGCCGGCCTCGATTTCGCCTGCTACCTCAATGATCGGAGCTGCTTGTTTCTCCTCAACGCTCATTTGGCTGAAATCTTCTACGATCTCGGCTTTGATGGTCAGTTGATAAGCCTCGCTCAGCTCTTTCTTGCCGTCCACAATGACATAGGCATATGCCTCTACCGGTCCGTACAACTTGGTGTTGCGGGTATCGATAGCGAATACGAATTTGCCGGTCTCGTTCGGTTTGACGGTTGCCAAAGTCGTCTGGCTTACCAGGAATGCATCCTGACTGTTAGTAACCAAATCAACGCTGTGCTCAGCTTGAGTGAGGTTTGCATACTCCAATTCGCCGTTCATGGTCTCGCCTTTCTTGATGTTACCCAAGTTCAGCGTTTTGCCCTTCATGCTCAGTTCGCCGACAGCTACGGTATATACGTTCACCGGTTTGGCCGGCTTCGGAATTACTTCACCTTTGATATATACGCGTTTGGTGGCCTCGGTGGCATTGGAGGTGATGGTCACGGTCTTTTGGAAACGACCCGGACGGCCGTTCGGGTTATAAGTGACGGTAATACTGCCTGTTTGTCCCGGTTCTACCGGCTCTTTGGTCCAGGTCGGAGTGGTACAACCGCAGCTCGCGCGTACGTTGCTCAATACCAACGGGGACATACCTTCGTTCTTGAAGTTGAACACTACCGATACACGACCGTTCTCTTCATGAATCTTACCGAAATCGTGTTCGGTTTTCTCAAACGTGATTACTGGGTCTTGTGCCATCATGGCTACTGCTGCGAGAGCCATGCAGAGAGTGCTAAAAATCTTTTTCATAATAAATCTATTAATTTTCAATTAGTTATCGTTAACTACTCGTTTAACTTCTTTGATATCTTCTATTTTGCGGATTGCCTTCAGCAGGTCGTCCAACTCGCTGCGGTCATAGACGTATATTTCCATTGTGCCTTTGAAGATTCCGTCTTCGCTCGTCACATGTACCGTGCGCATGTTTATATGGAATTCGGTGGTGATCGTTTGCAGCACTTGGATGAACACGCCGAATTTGTCTATTCCTTTGAACTCGATGGTCTCCACGAACGATTGAACTCGATGCGTGTTCCAGGTCGCGGAATAGATCCGTTTGCCGAAACTGGTCTTTAGCAGGTTCGCTTCCGGGCAATCGATCTTATGGATATACATTTTTCCGTCGCTGTCCAGGTAACCTAATACCTCGTCGCCCGGAATAGGGTGACAGCAGTTACTCAGGATGTATTGTTTGCCCAAGTTTTCATCGGTCAGAACAATCGCGTGCGGCTCTTTTTTCTTCGGTTTGTCCGCCGGTTTGTTCTCCGTAGCAGGAGTCTCTTGTTCTTTGGGCAGCTTCACAGGCTCTTCCTGTTTCGTCATTCGCCCGATGAACGGAATATACGATCTCCAACCGCGTTTGGGGAACACAATCTCGTTGATATTGTCCAAACGGATCGTGCCTTGACCTACTTGCAAGTACAACTCGCTCGGTTGTGTCATTCCGTAATAACTCAACAATCGTGCCAAAACCATGTCGTGGTTAGCCGCTAACTGCTTGTCCATGGCGATGGCGTCTTCCACCAGATGCTCGCCGTGCTTCATATAACGGCGTTCTTCGCGGCGGAAATATTGGTTGAGCACATTCTTGGCTTTTGCTGTGGTTACTATGTCTAACCATTCCTGCTGCGGATGTTGGCTCGTGGAGGTGAGGATCTCGATCTGGTCGCCGCCTTTGAGCTTGTAGGACAGAGGCACAAGGCTGTGGTTCACTTTGGCGCCGATACAATGTTCGCCTAATTCCGAGTGAAGCAGGAATGCAAAGTCCAATGCCGTAGAACCTAAAGGCATGGTCTTGATCTCGCCGGATGGAGTGAATACAAACACTTCCTGTGCAAACAGGTTCAACTTGAATGTACCCAAGAACTCCATGGCGTCTTTCTCCGGGTGCGCTAAGATCTCTTTGATCTCGCGTATCCATTTGTCCAGCTCGCTGTCGTCGGACTCGCCGGTCTTGTATTTCCAGTGTGCGGCATAGCCTCGTTCCGCTATTTCGTTCATGCGGTCCGTGCGGATCTGAACTTCTATCCATTCGCCGTTGGCGCCCATTACCGTCACATGGAGTGCTTCATAGCCATTTGCTTTCGGCGTCGAAATCCAATCCCTGATTCGCTCCGGATGAGGACGGTAAAGCTCCGTGATCGCGGAATAAATCATCCAGCACTGGTCTTTCTCGCTCATCGATTCATTGGGAGTGAAGATAATCCGGACAGCCAGTAAATCATATACGTCCTCAAACGCACATTGCTGGCGTACCATTTTCTTCCAGATCGAATAGACCGATTTGATACGCGCTTTGAGCACAAAATTATAGCCCATACTCGTCAAACGCTCGCGGATAGGAGCCGCAAACTGCTCGTAGGTCTCCATCTGGCTCGCTTTCACTTTCTCCAGCTTGTCGTGAATCTCCTGCCATGTCTCCGGATGTTCGTAGTGGAAACTCAGGTCCTCTAATTCCGTTTTGATGGGGAACAAACCCAAACGGTGGGCAAGCGGCGCGTAGATGTATTGCGTCTCGCCGGCTATTTTGTATTGTTTGTCTTTCGGCTGAGCGCCTAACGTGCGCATGTTGTGAAGACGGTCCGCAATTTTGATCAGTACTACGCGGATATCGTCGCTGATGGTCAGAAGCAACTTGCGGAAGTTCTCCGCCTGTTCCGATGCCTGACTGCCGAACACTCCGCCGCTGATTTTCGTCAGACCGCTTACGATCTGCGCGATCTTGTCGCCGAACAGACCGGCTATGTCCTCCACCGTGTAATCGGTGTCTTCCACCACGTCGTGTAGCAGGGCGGAGCAGATACTGGTACTACCTAAACCTATTTCGCGCGCGCAAATACGAGCAACCGCCAATGGATGCATGATATAAGGCTCGCCGCTCAAGCGACGAACACCATAGTGAGCCTTGTAGGCAAAATTGAACGCATGAGTTATCAATTCCGTCTTTTGACGGTGGGGAGTTTGGGCATAATCCGCTAACAACGCTTCAAACTCGCGCTGGATCATCAAATCCTCTTCTGGTGTAAATTCACTCTTTTGCATAGTAAAGCCAAAATGACGCGCAAAATTACAAAAAATATTTCATATACGCAAGTGCGCACGCATAAAAAATGAAAAAAATGCAAAAAATGCACTTTTTTTTACTTCTTTATACAGAATATTTTCTACTTCCGAAATTTTTTTGTACCTTTGCAAAAGATTAAAATGCCCGAGTATGCGTAAAAATCATTTTTTTCTTATCATAGCGCTTGGTTTGCTTCCGATGGTGGCAAACGCATATACGGTTGTCCTTGATGCAGGACATGGTGGTAAAGATCCCGGAGCAGTGGGTAAGTTTGCCAAGGAAAAGGACTTGAACCTCTCGCTCGCGCTCGAAGTGGGAAAACAGATGAAAGAGCAGTTCCCGGATGTCAAAGTCGTGTACACACGTTCGACAGATGTGTTCATCCCTTTGCAGGAACGAGCCAATATCGCCAATAAAAGTAACGCGGATCTCTTCATCTCTATCCACACCAATTCCGCGGAAAAGAAAGAACCTTGCGGAGTAGAGACTTTCATTCTCGGAACCGATAAAATGGAGGCGAACTTGGACGTCGCTATGCGCGAGAACGCCGTTATGAAATTGGAATCCGATTATAAGACCACTTACCAGGGTTTTGACCCCAATTCCATTGATTCGTATATCATGTTCGAACTCATGCAGAATAACTACATGGATCAGTCCTTGCAGTTTGCTACCCAGGTGCAAAACCATTTTGTGGGACATCTCAACCGCTCCGACAGAGGCGTTCGTCAGGCGGCATTCTGGGTGCTTCTCAAAACGGCGTGTCCTTCAATCCTTTTTGAAATGGGCTTTATCTCCAATCCCGCAGAGGAAAAATACCTTAGTTCCGACACCGCCATGACACAAATGGCGGACGCGCTGGTCAAAGCCTTTGCTGCATACACCCATCGCCAGGCCGCCAAATCCGAAGTTCTTGTCATAGAATCTACTAAGAATCAGCAGTTGGAATCGACATCAACACGTAAACGAGACGTAAACGAATCGGACTCGTCTGCTACCAATACCGTGCTTAAAGCGGACACTGTACAGAAGAAAAAAGTGGAGGCGAAGGAAAAAACTAAGTATTACGCTGTGCAGATTTGTGCTTCCAAGAAGCCCTTGGAGAAGAATGATCCGAAACTGAAAGGAACGGAGTGCGAATATCTGCAACTCGGCGAATGGTATAAGTATTATACCGCCGCCAATACGGACCGGAAAAAAGCAGAGGAAGCGCAAAAGAAACTCAAAGCCGCTTTCCCGGATTGTTGGATCATAACATTTGAAAAATAACCATTTAAGCTTTATTTATAAAAACCATTTTAGCTTTATATTAAATATGAAATACGCACGTGAGATCAAAGTCGGCGTTCTGGCCGCAGTCTGTTTGTTTTTGCTCTTCTTTGGCTTGAATTTCCTCAAAGGAGTGAATATCTTCTCGCCGACCAACAGTTACCATGGTGTTTTCTATAACCTCCACGGTCTCGAGGAGCAAGCGGCGGTGTATATCCGCGGACACCGGGTCGGACAAGTGGACGTTATTCATTATGACTTTACGGCTGATAGTGCTTTTACTGTGGATTTGTCAATTCGCAAAGACATCGCTTTGCCGCAAGGAACAGCGATGGCACTCGTCTCGGACGGTCTTCTGGGAGGTATGGCGGTTGAATTGCAGTTCCCCGAGAACACGAACAATGCGGACTTGGCAACGGTAGAGAAGGGTGCTTATCTGCCCACAGTGTATGTACCGGGTATTATGGAATCGCTCAAAGGCGATCTCATGGCGCATATCGATCAGGCTATCCTGAGTGTGGACTCCTTGGTAGCTTCACTTCAGGACCAAGTGAACGGCGGACATATTAAGAGTTCCTTAGTGAACGTAGATCGTATCACCAGCGACCTCACAACCGTTTCTTCCGACCTCAAACATGTGATGAAAAACCAAGTGCCGAGAATTGTTAATAACGCGGACACGACATTGGCTAATCTGAACGCCGTTGTAGCGGATATCAAGTCTGCCGATTTGGCATCTACCGTAGCGCGTGTGGACACCGCTGTCGAGAACGTCAATTCCCTTGTTACAGAAGTGCGGAAGCCTATTGCGCCGCTTATGCAACACATAGATGCTACGGTCGTTTCTGCCGACTCCTTATTGGTCGATCTGAAGGCGCATCCCAAACGCTATGTGCATTTCAGCTTATTCGGAAAAAAAGATAAGTAAGGCCTGTTGATAACCTACTAAATTGAACATAAACTAATTTGTATTTTTTCTAAATTGAAACAATCTTCTACCCTGCGTAAAGCCCCAAAAACTTTGGCTTTACGCACTTTTTTTCAAAAAAATGAGTTACCTCTTGCATATATCAAACCCGCTGAAAATCAAGGGTTTAGAACTCAACAAAGTACATAATTGCTTGTAAATCAATGTTTTATTTCTAAAGTGCTGAAATTACGTGGTTTACAAAAGTCTGTGAATTTTGCCATTCTCCCAATATTTGCATATGTCAAAAAAAAGTAGTACCTTTGCACTCGTTTTCGCCTAAAATGGATGTCAAACATGCCTATAAAACTCCATGTTGATAACTCGCGAAACAATATACACCTTATTTATATATTAGAATTAAAAAATGCAAACATTACAACAACAATGGGCCCAGTGTCAGACCATCTTGGCTGATAACTTGACGACCAGCGCTTACCAGACGTGGTTCGCGCCTATTGTACCGTTGCAGTTTGCGCAAGGTGTTCTGACGCTGCAAGTCAAATCGCAGTTCGTGGCGGAGTATATTGAGGAAAACTATATTCCTCTGCTCTCTGCCGCTATCTTCCGTGTGTTCGGTCAAGGTACTAAATTGGAGTACCGCGTGCTGATAGATGCTACTTCCGGAGCAGGAACGATGCTTCCTTCTGCGGGAGCTCCTTCAAAAAGCCAGATGTTGCCTAATATGCCGCAACCGGCTTCTGCAAACAACTTTGATACACAGCTCAATACCTTTTATACCTTTGATTCGTTCGTCGCAGGAGAACCGAATAAACTGGCGCGTAACGCCGGCATGAGTATTGTGCAGAATCCCGGTAGAACCGCTTTCAACCCATTGTTCATCTATGGAGGAAGTGGAGTCGGTAAGACACACTTGGCAAATGCTATCGGAAACCAGGTCTTGGCGCTCAATCCGTACGCACGCGTGTTGTATGTGAGTGCCAACACGTTCAAACTCCAATATCAGGATGCAGCGAAAGCGAACAGAATACCGGATTTCCTGAATTTCTATCAGGCGGTAGATGTGCTGATTGTCGATGATATTCAGTATTTTGCAGGCTTGAAAGGTACACAGGACACTTTCTTCCACATTTTCAATTATTTGCAGCAGTCTCGCAAACAGTTGATATTGACCTCCGATCGTCCTCCTATCGAGTTGAAAGACATAGAGGAGCGCCTCCTTACCCGTTTCAAATGGGGCTTGGCGGCGGAAATAACACGGCCGGATTATCAACTGAGAAGGAATATTCTGCTCAGCAAAATGCACAGAGACGGTATAACGCTTTCGGACGATGTAATCGATTTCATTGCGCAGAACGTGCGTGATTCTGTTCGTGACCTCGAAGGTATATTAGCCTCTCTCCTTGCGCACTCTACGCTTACTGACAAAGAGATTGATGTTCAATTGGCAGAGCAGATCATCAGCCGTATTGTGGCTATTCAGCCGCGCCAGACTACGATCCCGGACATTATTGCTACCGTAGCAGAATATTTCAATGTCCCCCCGAAATCCATTGTGGCGCAAAATCGCTCGAAGGATATTAGTCAGGCGCGGCATGTGGCGCTCTATTTGAGCAAAGAGCTGACCAACTGCTCGCTCAACGAAATAGGCTTCAAGATGGGAAGGCGCACACACGCAACGGTACTTCATTCAATCAGTCTGGTCAAATCACAATTGGAGTTCGATCCCGTTCTGCGCCAGCGCGTAGCACAACTCCAAGCTGCTTTAACAGCATAATAAAAAGGGTTAAAAAAGCAAAAATGGCACTCTTTCGGGTGCCATTTTTGATGATTGCCTTTCGTGCTCCAAGCACGGTTCGTTATGGGCTTATGATGTTACATCATTCCTCCCATGCCGCCTGCCGGCATTGCAGGAGCCGGATGCTCCTCCGGATGATCAACTATCACACATTCGGTGGTGAGGAACATTCCTGCTACCGAAGCAGCGTTCTCCAATGCCACACGGGTTACCTTGGCCGGATCAATGACACCTGCTTCGAACAGGTTCTCATACTGATCCTTGCGTGCGTTGTAACCGAAATCAGCTTTGCCGGAGCGCACTTTATCTACTACAACTGCGCCTTCTTTGCCGGCGTTTGCTACGATCTGACGCAACGGCTCTTCAATCGCACGGCGTACGATCTCAATACCCGTTTGTTCATCCTCGTTCTCGCCTTTGAGACCTTCCAAAGCTGCTTGCGCACGGATGTACATCACACCGCCGCCGGGAACAACTCCTTCTTCGATTGCTGCACGCGTTGCGCTCAAAGCATCGTCCACACGGTCTTTCTTCTCTTTCATCTCTACCTCCGAAGCAGCTCCAACGTTGAGTTGTGCAACACCGCCGGCGAGTTTAGCCAGACGCTCTTGCAGTTTCTCTTTGTCATACGTGCTCTTGGTAGCCACGATCTGCGCTTTGATCTGCGCTACGCGGTTCGCGATAGCCTCTTTGTTACCGGCGCCGTTAACGATGGTTGTATTGTCTTTGGTTACGGTAATGGTCTCAGCCGTTCCTAACATATCGATGGTAGCTTGCTCCAACTTGATACCTTTCTCCTCGCTGATAACTGTTCCGCCGGTGAGGATAGCAATGTCTTCCAGCATCTCTTTGCGGCGATCTCCGAAACCCGGAGCTTTTACTGCGCAGATCTTCAGTTGTGCGCGAAGGCGGTTAACAACAAGTGCTGTCAATGCTTCGCTGTCCACATCCTCTGCAATAATCAGTAACGGACGGCCGCTTTGTACAGCAGGCTCCAATACAGGAAGAAGCTCTTTGAGGTTCGAAATCTTCTTGTCGTAGATCAGGATATACGGCTTGTCCATCTCAACCTGCATCGTCTCGGTGTTCGTAACGAAATAGGGACTGATGTAGCCGCGGTCGAACTGCATACCTTGTACAACGTCGATGGTGGTGTCCATGCCTTTTGCTTCGCCGATGGTGATCACGCCGTCTTTCGAAACTTTGCGCATAGCGTCAGCAATCAATTTGCCGATTTCGGCATCGTTGTTGGCGGAAACGGTAGCTACTTGCTCGATTTTGTCGAAGTCGTTACCCACTACAACAGCATTCTTCTTGATCTCTTCTACAACCGCAGCAACGGCTTTGTCGATACCGCGTTTGAGGTCAAGCGGGTTAGCACCGGCTGTTACGTTCTTCAAACCAACGCCCACGATGGCTTGTGCGAGTACCGTTGCTGTGGTGGTACCATCACCTGCCTGATCGCCGGTTTTGGAGGCTACTTCTTTCACTAACTGTGCACCGAGGTTTTCTGCCGGATCTTTCAGCTCTACCTCTTTCGCTACGGTCACACCGTCTTTGGTGATATGCGGAGCTCCGTATTTCTTATCGATGATGACATTGCGTCCTTTCGGGCCAAGTGTCACTTTTACTGCGTCTGCCAATTGGTCAACGCCACGTTTCAGCGCCTCGCGCGCCTCTACATTATAGGTAATGTCTTTTGCCATAACAATTTAACGATTTAACGGTTTAACAATTTAACAAACAACAGCGAGCACGTCGCTTTGACGCATAATGAGGTATTTCTCACCGTCCAACTCCAACTCTGTTCCGGCATATTTGCCGTAGAGTACCTGGTCTCCGACTTTGAGAACCATCTCTTCGTCTTTTGTTCCGTTACCCACAGCGAGTACTTCACCGCGCAGGGGTTTCTCTTTGGCGCTATCAGGAATAATAATACCGCCGATTGTTTTTTCTTCTGCAGCAGCGGGCTTGATCAGCACGCGGTCTGCTAATGGTTGAATCTTGCTCATAATATAAGTGTTTTAAATATTAAATCATTATTTTCGCGCGTATGTTACGCGTATCTTGCGCGTATGTTACACGCTTGGAATCATATTCGCTAAATGAGTATCAAACGCTATGCCAAACGGAGTGTGTCTGCCAAAATGGCAGTTTACCAGAAGCGTTTGGCATCTGCGCTGTATTCGTAGCCTGCGTTATGCAGGTTTTGGCAGAGTTCATCCAAATTGATGTCCAAATCGTCACATAGTTCTTCCAATGAAGCATACTCATCGCGCAATTTCATGTTTACGAAACTGACTAACATGTTCGGGTTTGTAGGGATATTCATATTCTTTCTGTTGAGTTTAGAGGGTTAAATTCTTCAAAATTTTCTGCAAAGGTACAAAAATATTTGCAAATATCAAAATTTTTTAGTACCTTTGCGCAGAATTATGGAAGAGAAACAAAATATTGGCGGTTTATTTGACCGAATAGCTAAGACGTACGACGGGCTGAATCATGGTCTGTCGCTTAATATTGACCGTTTATGGAGACGTAAGACGGTCGCGAAAATGCAGTCCTCGGAGCATGTTCTGGATGTGGCAATCGGAACAGCTGATTTGACCATCGAAATGCTCCGTCAGGGTAAGGCTGTACGTGTGACAGGCCTTGATTTGTCGAAAGAGATGATGGCAATAGGGGAGCGGAAAGTGGAACAGTTAAAGCGGAAAGGCACGTTGGACAAGAACTCCGAAGTGTCGTTCTTGTATGGAAATGCACAGCAAATGCCTTTCGCGGATGAGACATTCGGAGCGGTTACTTGTGCTTTCGGTTGCCGTAATTTCAGCGATTTGGATGCCGGGCTGAAGGAGATGTTCCGTGTACTGCGACCGGGCGGACAAGTAACCATTTTGGAGTTCTCTTATCCGAAAAATCCGGTCATACGCGCGCTGTATGACTTCTATTTCACGCATCTGTTACCGTTCATCGGTCGTCTTGTCAGCCGTGACAAAACGGCTTATACGTATCTCAATCGCAGCGTGAAAGGTTTCGTCTGGGGTGAAGCGTTTGTACAACATCTGAAAGACGCCGGTTTTATTCAGGAGCATTTCGAACCTCTGACTTTCGGCATTGCTACTATCTACACAGCTCGGAAAGTTTAGAGCTCGTCAGAACGAAGTGGTGTAGATCTCACGGATTTGAACCGTTGTAGCACAAAAAAAGGAACGTTCTTGCGTTCCTTTTTCAGTAGTGCTACCCGGACTCGAACCGGGGTTTACGGCGTGAGAGGCCGTTGTCCTAGGCCACTAGACGATAGCACCAAGGGGTTAATTTCAAAACCGAGTGCAAAGGTACTGCTTTTTTTTGACATGACCAAATATTTTTGAAAAAAAATTCATTTTCATTGCATTTTTTTGCATTTTTATGTAAAAAACAGGCTTTTTTACCTCCTTTTTGACAAATTTTCGCGCGCGCACTTGCGTATGTCAATTTTTTTTTGTAACTTTGCGCCCAAAATAATATTATATCATGAATGCGAATTTCGGATTTGTGCGTGTAGCGGCCGCAGTGCCGACCATGCGCGTAGCAGACTGCCGCTACAATGCGGAGCAAATTAAGTTGCAAATCGACGAAGCAATAGCTGAAGGCGTCGAGGTAATCTGTTTCCCTGAGTTGAGCATAACCGGCTATTCGTGTGCCGATTTGTTCTTTACACAAGCGCTCCAGCAGAGTTCTATGCGTGAGTTGGAATCAATATGCGATTACACGCGCGGCAAAGCAATCATTGTGCTTGTGGGTGCGCCGCTGCAAGTTGATAACGACCTGTTCAACTGCGCGTTTGTGATGACAGACGGCGAAGTGATGGGTGTTGTACCTAAAGTCAACCTGCCGAACACCGGTGAGTTCTACGAGAAGAGATGGTTTACTTCCGGACGTGCCGCACGCGAATATACGCCCGGAGGCATCGCACCGCGTATTCCGAAGATCGAGATATGGAGTGGAGAAGTGCCATTTGGAACGGATCTGCTATTCTGCACACGCACTTATACTTTTGGTATTGAGATTTGCGAGGATCTTTGGTCACCGCTGCCTCCTTCTACACAGTTAGCTATTCAAGGCGCGGAACTGATCTTCAACCTCTCCTCGTCCAACTGCGTGATAGGCAAGCACATCTTCCGCAAACAGATGATCAAGCAGCAGTCGGCGCGTGTCCATTGCGGTTATGTCTATACCTCTTCCGGCGTCGGTGAATCCACAACGGATGTGGTATTCTCCGGTAGTACCTATATTGCGGAGAATGGTGATATACTGACCGTGGGCGAACGGTTCCAACGTGAAAATTCGATGATCATTCAGGAAATTGATATTGAGCGTCTTCGTACCGACAGACAGCGCAATACGAACTTCACGAAAGATAAAACAGGTCATTACCGCCATATTAACGTGGCGCCGATTGATAGAGAAGAGGAGTGTACGGAGCCTATTCACCGTACTTTCTCGCCTTCGCCGTTCTTGCCCACGAAAGACAAAGAAGACCAGTACTGTATGGATGTGTTCTCTATTCAGACGAGTGCTCTTGCGCGACGTTGGGAACATACGCACACCAATACGCTCGTGTTAGGTATCTCCGGCGGTTTGGATAGTACGCTTGCGCTGTTGGTTTGCGTGCAGACAGCGGATTTGTTGGGTTATGACCGTAGTCAGATTGTGGGCGTGACGATGCCGGGCTTTGGTACCAGCGACCGCACATACCAGAATGCGTTGAGTCTGATGAAAGAGTTGGGAATCACGCACCGGGAGATACCTATCCGCGAAGAAGCAACCCAACACCTGAGCGACATCGAACATGATATCAACTGTCACGACGTGACATACGAGAACGCGCAAGCGCGCATACGTACATTAATATTAATGGATCTCGCCAACAAACTGAACGGATTGGTGGTCGGAACAGGTGACTTGAGCGAATTGGCACTCGGATGGGCTACGTACAACGGCGACCAGATGTCCATGTACGGCATCAATGCCGGAATACCCAAGACGCTTGTCCGCTATCTGGTCAGCTATGCGGCGCAGAATCTGTATGGTGAACCTTTGCGGAGTATTCTGCTTGACATCGTAGATACGCCGGTTTCACCGGAACTTTTACCGACGGATGAGCATGGAGAGATAGCCCAAAAGACCGAGGACAAGGTGGGTCCGTATGAGTTGCATGATTTCTTCTTATACTATTTTTTGCGCTTCGGTTTCACGCGCGAGAAGATCAAATACATGGCTGTCAGGGCGTTCGAAGATCTGTATGACGAAGAGACCATTGACAAATGGCTGAATGTGTTCATGCGCCGTTTCTGCCAGCAGCAGTTCAAACGCAGTTGTATGCCGGATGGACCCAAAGTGGTGAGCGTGAGCCTGAGTCCGCGAGGCGACTGGAGAATGCCGAGCGACGCGTGCTGTATTTAAATGAGAAATTGTGAAAATGAAAAAATACGAAAATATATCCCTTCTGCCGTATAACACCTTCGGCATAGATGTCAAAGCGCGGCTGTTCATCGAGTACTACTCGCTGGACGAGTTGCGGCAAGTGCTGAAAGAGCATAAAGGCGAGCAGATATTGCATATAGGGCAGGGTTCGAACCTGCTCTTTACCCGCGATTTCAATGGAATAATTCTGCATTCCGGCATGGCTCGTGCGCGGTTTATTGATGATGAGACCGTAGAGGCGCAGAACGGTCTGCGGCTTGATGATCTCATTGCTCAACTGACCGACATGGCGTACTGCGGCATGGAGAAACTAAGTCTTATTCCGGGCGAAGTGGGCGCTTCGGCAGTACAGAATGTCGGGGCGTACGGCGTAGAAGCGAAAGATGTGATAGAACGTGTTTATACGATGGATGTGGAGACGCAGGAAGAACGGGTCTTTACCAACGAGGAGTGCAAGTTCGGTTATAGGGATAGTATTTTCAAGCACGAACTGAAAGGTAAGTATATCGTCACGTCGGTGGTTTATAAGGTCAAACCCGGTGAGGCATCCAAGACCCGCGAGGAGATCATCCAGACGCGTATGGCGAAACTGCCGACAGTGGGCGAAGTGGGTTCTGCCGGTTCGTTCTTCATGAATCCGTTTGTGCCGGAAGAGAAAGCGAAGGAATTGTTGGAACTCTATCCCGATATGCCTAATTTCCCATCGCCGCAAGGCGTGAAGATCCCTGCGGCATGGCTAATCGAGCAATGCGGATGGAAGGGTAAGACGCTCGGCGGTGCGCAAGTGTGGCCTAAACAGCCGCTGGTCATCGTCAATGCGAATAACGCCACACCCGATGACATCATCGCCCTTGCCGCACAAGTCAGCGCAAGCGTCAAAGAGAAATTCGGCATCGACATTCACCCCGAAGTGAACTATATTTAATTGTAAATTGTGAAATAATCGTGCCCCTTGTGGGCTAAGAATTGTAAATTGTGAATTGAAAATGGCTACATTTGTAATAGAAGGCGGACATAAATTACATGGATCTATCACCCCGCAAGGCGCTAAGAATGAGGCGCTTCAAGTGCTCTGCGCTGTTTTATTGACCAAAGAGACGGTCGTTATTGACAATCTCCCGAATATATTGGATGTGAATAACCTCATCGACCTGCTGGCATCTATTGGCGTGACGGTGGAGAAACTGTCCAAAGGCAAGTTTGCTTTCACTGCGGCTAATCTCGACACAGCGTACCTGCGGAGTGCGGATTTTCTCAAGAAATGCAATAAACTCCGTGGCTCGGTTATGCTCATCGGTCCGCTTTTGGCGCGTCTGGGGGAAGTGACATATGCAAAACCCGGTGGTGACAAAATAGGTCGTCGGCGTTTGGACACGCATTTCCAAGGAATGGTGAACCTCGGCGCTACCTTTACATACGACCAGGACTTGCTCGCTTATCGTTTTGAGGGCAAGCACCTCAAAGGCTGCTATATGCTCTTGGACGAAGCTTCTGTCACCGGAACAGCGAACATTATTATGGCGTCTGTCCTTGCCGAAGGAACCACTACCATCTACAATGCAGCTTGCGAACCGTACGTGCAGCAACTTTGCCGTCTCTTGAATAACATGGGTGCGAAGATCAGTGGAGTCGGTTCGAACTTGTTGACCATCGAAGGTGTGAAATCGCTTCACGGCGCACAACATAAACTCCTGCCGGATATGATTGAGGTCGGTTCGTTCATCGGCATGGCAGCTATCACCGGCTCTGAACTGCGTATCAAAGAGGCGGGAATAAAAGACCTTGGAATCATTCCCGATGCATTCCGTCGTTTGGGTATCCGCATTGAGGAAGAAGGAGATGATCTCGTCATTCCGGCGCAGGAACACTATCAGATTGAATCGTTCCTCGATGGCTCTATTCTTACGGTAGCTGATGCCCCGTGGCCGGGTCTGACGCCGGACTTGCTGTCTGTCCTTCTTGTGGTAGCCACACAGGCAAAAGGCTCTGTGCTCATCCACCAGAAGATGTTCGAATCCCGTCTTTTCTTTGTAGATAAGCTGATTGACATGGGCGCACAGATCATCCTCTGTGATCCTCACCGTGCAGTTGTAGTCGGTCACGACCACACCCGCCAACTCAAACGCAATAACATGACTTCGCCCGACATCCGTGCAGGTATAGCCATGCTCATTGCCGCCATGTCTGCTGAAGGCACGTCTCGTATCGACCACATCGACCAAATCGACCGTGGTTATGAAGACATCGAAAACCGGTTGAATGCGATTGGGGCTTGTATAAGGAGAGAGGAGTGATTGTAGTGTGCAAATTTTGCATATAACAAGATAAACGTGCATTTTATACACGTTAATAAGAAATGATAGAATTTAAGCAAATATCAGTAGATTTTCCAGATGAGAAAGATGTTGAAGTACTTTCTTTGAGGATTTCAGGCACTTATTCTGGCGGTTTTGAGGGGACTTGCCGTAGTGTTTCTATCCATCAGATATGTGATTTCTTTGCAAAAGCAAAAGAAGGTGGTTTTTATTTTCGTTTAACAAAGGATCAATTAGTAAAAGAAGAGCTGGCTAATATGCCGCAACGTTGGATAGAAAGAGAACAAGAAAGGGAGAAAATGTATTTTGCTGAATATAAAGCAAAAATGCAGGTTTTGCAACCGAATGATGTTCTGAAACCATATTGTTTCAATCTTTCTCTTCGGGACAAAAATCATAATAGTTATTTGACAGTGGTTTGGTTTGATGAAGCGCCAAATCTTAATATGTCGCTAAATGACATCATTTTACCTCATATTCAGTCAATTAATTATAACGACTTTGCGAGGAAGATAGACTGGGATAATTTTTAAATGAAAACAATAGTAATATGATAGATTCCGTACATGATTATCCGATTAGCCAGATTTTTAGTAAAGATGCTAATTGGTATTATTGCATCCCAAAGTATCAAAGGGAATATACTTGGTCATATTCTCATTGGGGTACGTTGTTTAATGATATAGAATCCAATGCTTTAGGTTACTTTATCGGTTCGATAATATGCATAAACAACACGCACGATTCTTTCCAAATAAAGCAACTTGAAGTGGTGGACGGTCAGCAACGTTTGACCACATTAAGTATATTATTGGCTGCAATATATACACAACTACAGAAATATAAAGATTATATTTCAGATGATGATATAGATGTGCTGCCATCAATAAGAAAATCGTTGCGCCGGAATGATGCACCTAATGGATTGATTTTACAACCACAAATACAAAATTACAATTCAGATGATTTCTCCTATTTGATGCAGGAAGCAGCTATCTTGGATGTAAATAAATTCGGGCGAAAAAAAGCAGTTTCTTATTATCCACAACGTAAACTCGGTAGATGCTATAATTATTATATTCAAAGGTTAGAATCTCTTCTTAAAGACATTCCCACAGAAGAGAAAGTATCTAAGTTATTGGATATTTACAATAAAATCAATCAAGCTGTTTTAGTAAAGATAGAGGTAAGTAGTCATACAGAGGCGTATATGCTTTTTGAAGCCTTGAATGACAGAGGTACGCCTCTTACTGCTATAGATTTGATGAAGAATACCATTCTTTCTAAGGCAAAAAGTAATGAAGAAGTAGATGCTTATTATGAGCAATGGAAATCACTCATAGAATCGCTTACAGACGATTATCATACTCAAGAAAGATTCTTCCGTCATTATTATAATGCTTTTAAACAGAGACATAATAAACCTTTTATTTCTGAGGAAATCCGCAGTAAAGAACCTCTTGGCGTGATTGCAACTAAAACCAATTTGTTAAGCATATATGAGAAGTTAATCAATTTGAATTTAGATGCTTTTATTACGGATATTACTAAATGCGGACAGATTTACGCTAATTTTGTAAATCCGAATATTGCTCCTATTCAATTTAAGGATGCGCTATTAGATTTGCTGCATGTACAAGCGGTGCCTGCAAATACCTTGTTGTTGTATCTTTTCTATTATCAAGAGGAACTGAACTTGTCAGACAAAATGCTGAACAAGATAATAAATCTGATGGTAAAGTTTTTTGTTCGTCGTAATATTACGGACACTCCTAATACTTATACGCTTGATAGAATTTTTATGAGTATAATATCGAATATCAATGTCAATATATCAATAGGTGAAAATGGTATGTACGATATTATATATGAATCTTTATTAGAGGTGTCTGCTTCGGATAAAGATTTTGCTGAAAAATTATCCGGAAATATTTACGAAGAGAATGTCGGAGTCACTCGCTTTGTATTATGCAAGTTGTGCGAAAAATACATGACGACAGAAAATTGGACTAATCTATGGGAGCAGAATATTGTGTCAAATAAAAAGATTTATGTCTGGACAATAGAGCATATTTTCCCCGAAGGCGCGAATATTCCCGAAAGTTGGGTTCAGATGATAGCAAATGGAGATAAAGAATTAGCTCAGGCATATAGAGCAGAATATGTTCACAAAATTGGCAACTTGACGATAAGTGGATTCAATAGTACATTGAGCAATAAATCTTTTGTCGATAAAAGAGATATGACCAATAAAAAAGGTCTATATGTCGGCTATAAAAACGGTTTGGAAATCAACAAGCTACTTGCTCAAAAGGAAAGTTGGACAATAGAAGATATTAAGTCTCGGACATCAGTTTTTGTAAATGAACTAATAGAGATGTTTAAGTTATAATTTCTAACAACAATGTACGTCTATTGCGGAGAAGATAGTATTGAGTATTTGGTGGATACGGAGGCAGAAAAGGTCTATGAACTCACTATAGGAGAAAATGAGGAAGTAATCAGTTATAGTGAGCATAGACAAGAAATGCAGAATTTTCTTCGTTGGCGTCCATATCTGCAAATATTCAAAGAGACCAGCGATAGACCAAATTGGCTGAATTTAGAAATGAGTCCGTCAGATATTAAAGAAGCAGGTTGTTTGACACGAGATCTATATTTTGCTTTTGAATTAAAGAAATATAAAAAAGGACAAGATTTACTTGTGCAAATTGAGAATGTTGAGAGAGTTAGAAAACATAATGAAAGCTTGCAAACAATATGTCAATTCCTTGTGAACGAATTTTGTAAAGATAAACAAGCTCCTTTATGGGGACTCAAATATTGCGCAGCAAATGAAAATCAAAATGACAAAGAAAGACAAGCTTTTTGTGATACGATAGATTCTATCATAGAGATTGCATCAAATGGGTATAGTAAAGAAATTGCACATAATATGTATTTGCTATTAATGGCATATAAGTACGATTTTACCTATATTTGTAGATGTATTCGTCAGAATAACCTATTGGAAGGTTTTCATCAGTATATCTTGTCGGATACGAACGCTTGTATTATAGGGGCTGAATTATATGATGCAATTACATTTTTAAAAGAAAATGGACAAAAACCTATTTATTTACTTACGGAAGAAATGGTAACGGATGGAATAGTAAAATATAGACAGTCATATCCGATATTAAAATGTCCTCCTTGTAATTAAAATTAAATATATAATATGATGAAAACAATGTGGTAAATAACCCCATTTACCTTCGTAACACGGCAAAAACACGGCAAAAACACGGCAATGACGTATAATGTCACTACAACCTCAGTACAATAATCAACTAAAATTTGTTATCAAATATGGCACAAGCGGAATTAAATATAACTATTGACAAACTATCTGGTAAGATCTACGGAAACAGCGATGTGTATATTGCGAATCGTAACGGAAAAACGGTTATAAGTCATTATCCCAAACATCGTGATCCAAATTCACTCACGCCACATCAGCGTGACCTGAACACTTCTTTTGCCCAAATATCCAAGCAGGCAAAACTCGAACTCACAGATCCCGACAAACGTGCTGCTTGGCAGCAACGATATGACGAATACAAAGCTAATTATAACTCGAAAGACAAGTACTATTTTACCCTCCGTGGATTTGTAATCGCTCAACTCTCAAAAAAATGAAATATGACACCATTAGATAAACAAACATTATTTCTTTTGTATGATGCGCCGGACAATACAGCGCAGGTGCAAGTAGTGGTACGAGATGAGACCATTTGGATGACTCAAAAAGCGATGGCTACGCTTTTTGATGTTAATGTGCCAGCAATAAGCAAGCATTTAAAGAATATCTTTGAAAGTGGAGAACTTGAAGAGAAAGTGGTTGTTTCCAAAATGGAAATAGCCACTCCACATGGAGCTATAGCAGGAAAAATGCAGACAATAGAGACAAATTTCTACAATCTCGATGCGATTATCTCTGTTGGCTATCGTGTCAATTCTACCCGTGCAACGCGTTTCCGTCAATGGGCGACAAAGATTTTGAACGAATATATACGCAAAGGATTTGTGTTGGATGATGATCGTCTCAAACAAGGCAAAACGGTATTTGGGCAGGATTATTTCCGTGAACTCTTGGAACGTGTACGTTCCATTCGTGCGAGCGAACGACGTATTTGGCAACAAATAACTGACATCTATGCGGAGTGCAGTATAGATTATGACCCGAAAGCACCGACTACGCGTGAGTTCTATGCAATGATCCAAAATCGTTTTCATTATGCCATTACAGGTCAAACAGCTGCGGAGATTATTTATACGCACGCTGACCATGAGCAACCGAATATGGGACTCAAGACTTGGAAGAACTCACCTGATGGACGTATTTTGAAGTCGGACGTCACGGTGGCTAAAAATTATTTGGATGAGAAGCAAATCCGTCGTTTAGAGCGTGCAGTGACCGGATATTTTGATTATATAGAGGATTTAATTGAAAACGAAAATACATTTAATATGGAGCAGTTTGCCGCCAGTGTGAATGAGTTTCTTTCATTCCGACGCTATAATATATTGCCAGATAAGGGACGTATTTCCAAGGCGCAAGCGGATGAAAAAGCAGAGGCAGAGTACGATATTTTCAATCGTACGCAACCGATTACTTCTGACTTCGATAGAGAAATTAAAAGAATGATAGAACAAGAAAACGGCAACATATGAAAAGAATATTAGGTATTTTATTGGCTGTTTTGCCGATGATGGTGGCAGGACAGATGGTACAGCCGGTGACGTGGACGGGTGAAGAGGCCGGGACGATGGATGAAAACGGCATCGGAGACAGCGTGCGGATACGGGCAACTGTGGAAGAGGGATGGCATATGAGCATTCTCGAAATGGGAGAGTTCATGTTTACACAGGAATACAAGGATTCCTTTGTGATGACTGTCGCTAAAACGGAAATGGCGCCTATTCGGTTTAACGCGTGCAACGATGTGATGTGTACGGCCCCGGAAGTGTGGAGTTATGAAGAGAAAACCCCTCTCCAGCCCTCCTCACAAGGGAGGGAGAATATTTCCGCGGGGGAAGATGGTTACACAGACTCAGTTACCGGTAATAGGTCGCTGTGGTTGATTTTCCTGCTGGGATTGTTGGGAGGATTGTTGGCAATCTTCACGCCTTGCGTGTGGCCGATTATTCCGATGACGGTGAGCTTCTTCCTGAAGAAAGGCGGCGGACTGAAGGATGCGGTTCTATATGGGCTGAGTATCGTGATCCTTTATGTGGGATTAGGGCTCTTGGTGACGATTCTCTTTGGCGCTTCGGCTCTGAACGAGATGAGTACCAACGCGGTAGTGAATATCGTGTTCTTCTTGATTTTGGTGATTTTTGCGCTCTCTTTCTTCGGATTGTTCGAGATCACTTTGCCGGACAGCTGGTCCACGGCATTGGACAGCAAAGCACGAAGTACAGGCGGTTTCCTGAGTATTCTGCTGATGGCGTTTACGTTAGTTATTGTCTCGTTCTCTTGTACGGGACCTATTATCGGCACGCTGTTGGTAGAAGCGGCAGGCAAGTCTCTCTTAGCTCCTGCGATGGGAATGTTGGGCTTTGCGATTGCACTCGCTTTGCCTTTCTCGCTGTTTGCTATGTTCCCTCAGTGGCTCAAACAGGCTCCTAAGTCAGGTGACTGGATGACGAGTTTCAAAGTGGTGTTGGCGTTCCTTGAGTTGGCGCTTTCGTTGAAGTTCCTGAGTGTGGCAGACATGGCATACGGGTGGGGTATACTGCCGAGATGGCTCTTTATTGCGATATGGATCGTTTGCTTCCTCGGCATAGGAATCTATCTTATATGGGATATATGGAGCGTATCGACCCCACGTAAAATCATCCGTGCAATCGTGATCATCCCATCCCTGGCCTTTGCGTTTTACCTGGTACCGGGTCTTCGCGGCGCGCCCGTGAAAGCTATCAGCGCTTTTGCGCCTCCTATGGAGATTGAGGGGCGTGTCGTCTTTAACGATTATGAGGAGGGAATGGCTTATGCACGACAGACGGGAAAGCCGATTATCCTCGATTTCACCGGCTATGGATGCGTTAATTGCCGGAAGATGGAAGCCTTTGTGTTAGACAACGACAGCGTGAAGGAACGGTTAAAAAGTTACGTTTTCATCGAGCTTTTTGTGGATGACCGTTTGGACGCAGACAGCGACGGAGAGAGTGAAGGTACCGAAAACAGCCGAATTCAACGGGAACTTTACGGCTCTAATGCACAGCCGTACTTCGTGCAATTAGACGCAAAAGGCAATCAAGTAGCTGCTCCGATGGCCTTTACAACGGATCCGAATGAATTTATAGAATGGTTAAAATATTGATAATATGAAAAAGTTTTTCTCCTTAGCATGCCGGCAGAGTATATGATGCAAAAGGCAATTATGTAGCAAAATTTTGACAATAAATTTGCATATATGAAAAAAAAATAGTATCTTTGCACCGTTTTAATATATCAAGATATGAAAAAGACATTTTTAATGGCCATTATGGCAGTATTATTCGGTTTGAGTTCCTGCAATACGCATGACCAACTCATCACATTTGCCCAACTGCCGGAAGCAGGTCAACAATTGGTACAAGCTAATTTTGACGTTGCCAATATCGCTTATGTGAAGAAAGATAGAGAGTGGTTTGACAAGGAGTATGAAGTGCGTTTTAACGACGGCACGGACTTGGATTTGGAAGGTGACGGAAGCCTCAAACATGTGGATTGCAAGTATCAGGCCGTTCCGGAGGCTTTAGTTCCAGAGTTCGTTCGTCAGCAAGTAGCTGCTCAGTTCCCGCAAGCATTCATCGTGGAGTGGGGTAAAGACGACCGGGGATGGAAGGCTGAACTCAATAACAAGTTGGAACTTAAGTTCAACCGCAGTTTTGAATTAACCGGCTTAGACGACTAATAACGATGATAGCAAAGAAGAATTATGAGACCAAGCGTCCGCCGGAGAAGGAAATGATTTTCGGTGTACGCGCTGTTATGGAAGCCATCGATGCCGGCAAGGCGCTGGACAAAGTGCTTGTGCGCAGAGACATGTCTTCGGCTATCGGGCGTGAGTTGCTTATCAAGTTAGAAGGCACATCGACGCCGATTCAGCGTGTTCCATTAGAGAAACTCAACCAATTCACGGACAAGAACCACCAAGGCGTGATTGCTTTTCTCAGTCCGATAGAGTTCTATCCGTTAGAGAATATGGTAGCATCGTTGTTTGATGAGGGTAAAGTGCCTCTTCTGATGCTGTTGGACGGCGTGACGGATGTACGCAATTTCGGAGCTATCGCGCGTACTTGTGTGTGTGCGGGCGTACACGCGTTAATTATAGGTTCGCGCGGGAGCGCTGCCATCAACGGCGATGCGGTCAAAGCGTCCGCGGGTGCGTTGCATTCATTGCCGATATGCAAGGTAGAGAACCTGCAAAACGCGTTGCGTTACCTGCAAGAAAGCGGTTTGCGCATTGTGGCGGCAACGGAACATACCGATCGTAATTACACAGAAGTGGACATGACCGTTCCGACCTGTATTGTAATGGGCAGCGAGGAAAAAGGTATCTATGAGGAGAACCTCAAACTATGTACAGACCAGGTGCGTCTTCCGATGACAGGCGTGATTGAATCGCTCAATGTCTCTGTTGCCGCCGGTGTTTTCATCTACGAGGCCGTTCGGCAGAGAGCACTGAACAACTAAAAATTATAAACTCTTAAAATTGAACATTATGGCAAAGTATGTTTGTGATGTCTGCGGGTACGAATATGACCCCAGCGTTGGTGATCCGGAGAACGGCATCGCCGCAGGAACCGCATTTGAAGACCTTCCGGCAGAGTGGAGTTGTCCTCTCTGCGGAGTTGGCAAAGACCAGTTCACCAAGGAATAATGACCGTTTTATACGAAGACAATCATATTATTGCGGTCAATAAGACTTGCAACGAAATCGTACAAGGCGACAAGACAGGCGATACTCCGCTTGCGGATACAGTAAAGGTCTATATCAAAGAGAAATACCATAAGCCAGGCGAGGTGTTTTTAGGTGTAACGCACCGATTAGACCGTCCGACAAGCGGAGTAGTGCTCTTTGCGCGCACGAGCAAGGCGCTCTCGCGTTTGAACGAGATGTTCAAGAGCCACGAGCAAATCCGCAAGACCTATTGGGCGATTGTGCAAGGTGCTCCCAAACAGGCGGAAGCACGTTTGGAGAATTGGCTTGTCCGCAATGAAGCGCAGAACAAGAGTTATATAGCCAAACCCGGCGCGAAAGAAGCCAAGTTGGCTGTGTTGAGTTATAAAACTCTTGTCAAAGGCGACCATTATTCGCTCTTGGAAGTTAATTTGGAGACTGGCCGGCATCATCAGATCCGCTGTCAGTTAGCGGCAATAGGATGCCCGATAAAGGGCGACCTGAAATATGGCGCCAAAAGGTCTAATCCCGATGGAGGTATTAGTCTTCACGCACGCAAAATTGAATTTATTCACCCTGTAAGCAAACAAGATATATGTATTACAGCTCCTGTACCAGACGATTCATTATGGCAGCAGTTTGCTGCATTAGTTCCTTAATGGTGAGTGCCGGTTTGTTACCCGACACGCTTGTGGCTTTCCCAGGCGCAGAAGGTTTCGGCAAATATACGTCCGGCGGCCGCGGAGGACAGGTGGTTTATGTCACTTCGCTGGGAGACGATGCTTCCGGCGCCAAAGAAGGTACGCTCCGTTGGGCGATGCAGCAATATCCCGGTGAGCCGTTGACGGTTTGTTTTGCTGTGTCGGGTGAGATCAGGCTGGTTAAGGACTTGCGAATCAACCGCCAGAATTATACCATAGCCGGACAAACGGCTCCGGGCATGGGTATAGTGATCACGCATAACAAAGTCAATTTCGGTGGCTCAAAGAACTTTATTGTCCGCAATATCCGTTTCCGTTTAGGTCAATATGATGTGAATGGAAAATTGTTGGACGCAAACGCTGTTGGAGCGGAGAATTGCGAGAGTTATATCTTCGACCATTGCGATTTCGGTTGGTCAATGGAAGAGAATATGAACTCTTACGACAGCCATTTTATTACTGTGCAATACTGTATCGTGCATGAAGGTTTGTACGATGCAGGACACAAAAAAGGTCAGCGTGCCTATGGTTGTCAATGGGGCGGTTCGCCGGCTACATATCATCATAACTTGTTGGTTCATAACAACAAACGTTCGTGCCGTTTTAACGGAGCGCAAGGGGTAAACGATTGTGTGGTCTATATTGATTATATCAATAATGTGCAGTATAATTTTGAGGGCGGTTCGAACGGTTGTTATGGTGGTGAGAATACTGCTAAATTAGCGGAAGGTGAATATAATGGTCTGAACTCGGCGCATGAGTGCAATTTTATCAATAACTACTACAAAGCAGGACCGAATACGACGAATAAGAAAAATTTTGTTTCAGTAGAGAAAGCGCGCTCCGGAGCTACGTCTTGGGGACCAAGCAAATGGTATCTCTCCGGTAATGTGTTTGATGGAGCAGCTTCGGCTACGGCAGATAACTGGTCGGCTGTGAACGTGAAGACCTATACGAAAGACGATATACGGGTAGATACACTCATTCGTCCGAAAACACCTTGGTGGAAATGGACTACCGATTCTATCTATGGTCGCTATGATTTCGAAATGTATGCTTATGCTGTCAGCGATTACGAAACGGCAGAGGAAGCGTACGAGACCGTTTTGGACACGGCAGGTTGTTTCCCACGTGACCATGTGGAGTTACGATTAGTGAACGATACCCGTAATAAGCAAGCTACTTATAGCGGTGCCTCCAGAGGAAACGGTATTATTGACACCGAGGAAGACGCCGAGGGATTCTATGATTATCCGGCTGTAGAAGCGCTGAAAGATACGGATCTGGACGGAATGCCGGATGTATGGGAGAGTGAGAATGATTGTGATCCCAATGTGCCGGACAATAATGTGCGTCACGCAAGCGGCTATACGATGTTAGAGATGTATTTGGATTATGCCATGAGTCATCGGTTGCAGATGGAGGACGGTTATCAAAAGCCGGAAGGATTAGAGTACACCCATACTCAGCCCGGTAGCAGCAATGAACGCTACAATATCTTAGGTCAGCGAGTTGGAGATGACTACAAGGGAATTGTAATCCAGAACGGACAAAAGTATTTACAACAATAAGATTTTGAGAATATTTGATGATATGAAGAAGTTCTTTACAATCGCCATGCTGATGTTAGCATTGGTAGCTTGCCGGGATCAGGTGCAACAAGTATCCGGATCCTATTCCTATAAAATCAGCGGAAAGGCAACAGTGAATGGTGTCAGCCGAAATTTATCCGATGAAATCGGCACTTTGGACATTATCCATAAGACCGACAGTACGGCGTTACTCACTTTTAACGCCATGGGAGGATCCGTTTACTACACTAATGCAAAAATTAAAGACAAGAACATTGACATGGAGGTTTTCAGCCGCCGTATTACGCAATCCGTCGGAGAATACGATGTGCAGGTGATAGGAAGCGGCAAGATCTACGACGGAACCATCATCTTTGATCTTATGTACATCGGTTCATCGTTGAAGGCGGATAATTTGGTAATGGTATGCAAAAGGAACTAACAATGAAAAAGGCGTGTCAGTCAGGTGTGGTTTGCGTTTGTCTGCTGCTCATAACTGCTTGCGGCAGGGTGAGTGAGCAGAAACCGGCTCTTCAGCCTATTCCTGTTCGTGTGCAAGTGGTGACAGCCGGTGTGGCAACGTCTCCTTCCCGTTATGTCGGAACAGTAGAGGCCGTTCGTGAGACGCCGCTCAGCGTTCAGACAGGCGGCCGTGTGCTGAGTGTGCATGTGAAAGACGGCGAGTATGTGAAGAAAGGACAAGTTCTGCTTTGTGTCGATAGTGCGCAAGCACTCAATGCCGTCCGCACGACGAAAGCGGTATATGAACAAGCGAAAGACGGATACGAGCGTGCCAAACAAGTGTATGACAAAGGCGCCGTGACCGACCAGAAGATGGTGGAAATAGAGAGCCAGTACACACAGGCCCGTTCACTCTACGATGCAGCGCGCCAACAACTCAGCGAATGTACTTTGCGCGCTCCGCAGGACGGAGTGATAAGCGGATGGAAAATTCAGCCCGGTCAATCGGTATTGCCTGCTATACGAATCGGTGTGATCCTAGACCTTTCCGCCTATCAAGTGCTATTCACAGTGCCGGAGACAGAGATAGGCATGGTAACAATAGGTCAGCGCGGAGAGATGGATTGTGCGGCTGTTGGCAAGTCGTATGAGATTCAGGTAACTGAGAAAAGCATGAAAGCCGATCCTGTGGCTCATACTTATACTGTTTCTGCGCGCGTGAGCGGAACAACGGATTCGCGATTGATGCCCGGCATGGTAGCCAAATGCCGTCTGGACGGACATAAGAACGCACAAGCGGAGAATAATGAGATTGTGATTCCGAACAGGTGTGTGCTTCTGACGAAGAACGGTCCGACGGTTTGGATAGCAGCAGACGGCAAGGCAGAGCGCCGCGCGATCAGAACAGGACGATACAAGTCCGATGGAGTAGAGGTGACAGACGGTTTGCACGCCGGCGATACACTTATTATAGACGGCTATCAGAAATTATATAACGGCTGCAAACTGCGCATACAATGAAAACGAGCAAGCACATAGAAGGCGCCATGAAGCATCACAATGTGGTGATTGCTTTGTTCATGCTGCTCATGGGCTTCGGTATCTGGTGTCTGCCGCGTCTGAACAAGGATGAGTTTCCGCAGTTCACGATCCGTCAGGGTGTAGTAGCGGCAGTTTATCCGGGAGCAACGGCTCAAGAGGTGGAAGAACAGGTGACGATGCCGCTTGAGGATTACATCAACTCGTTTGAAGAAGTGGATCGTTCCATGACTTTCAGTGTATCAGAAGATGGTATTTCGTACGTTTACGTCATGCTTCGCAACTCAGTGGAGGATACCGAAGGTACATGGACCAAAATGCGTGCAGGATTACCTTTGCTGCAAAAAACGGCTATGCCGTCCGGAGTTGTACAGACACTGATCATCGATGATTTCGGCTATACCTCCTCTTTGCTCATTGCTATCGAGAGTGAGCAGCGAAGTCCTCGTGAGTTGGAACAATACGCCAAACAGGTATGTTCGCGCTTACGCACGATCAAAGAGATGGGTAAGTTGCGGATCATGGGGCAACAAAACGAAGAGATAGCTGTGACAATCGATCCCGAACGGCTGTCCATGTATGGTGTCAGTCCAACTATGTTGCAGGCTCAGTTAGCGTTGCAAGGTCTTAGGACAATCGGCGGAGAGGCAGATGGCGCGGCTTTACAGGTGGTTATTCCTTACCAAACGGAATATGAGATCCAGGAACAGATCGTGTGGGCGGATCCGCTGACAGGAGCTACAATCCGCATGAAAGATATAGCCACCATCGAGCGCCGATACCAGAAAGCGGAGCGATACGTGGAGCACAACGGCGCGGCTTGTGTGGTTCTGAACATCGAGATGGAGCCGGGCAATAACATTGTGGAGTTTGGTGAAAAAGTAGATGAACAGATGGCAGAGGCAATGCGTCTTTTGCCGCCGGATATTCATTTCCACCGAGTAACGGATCAGCCGAGAGTTGTTCAAAGTTCCGTAGTTTCTTTCCTGCACGACATTGTCATTTCTATTATTGTGGTAATAGCGGTTATGCTCTTCTTCTTCCCGCTTCGTACTGCTTTGGTAGCATCCACAGGTGTTCCTGTCTGCACGGCTATCTGTATCGGATTGATGTACCTTACAGGTATTGAGTTGAATACAGTGACGTTAGCGGCATTGATCTTTGTGTTAGGAATGATTGTCGATGATTCGGTGATTGTGATAGACGGTTATACGAATCAGTTGGCGCGCAGACATTCCCGGTGGTATTCGGCGGTAGTGAGCACGAGTCTGCTGTTCGTTCCGATGTCGCTTGCCACTTGCGCCATCAGCGGAATGTTCTTCCCGATGACACGTATTATAGAAGGTCCTCTTGGTGAGTTCTTGCAACTCTTCCCATGGGCGGTACTCTATGCTTTGGGAGCCAGTATATTCTATTCCACTTGGGTGACCCCGTATCTCTCTTACCGCTTTATCAAGTTGCGCAACGAGAGTGAACTGAATCCTGTGGAGCGTGTACAGAACCGATTCTTCGGTTGGTTGCAGAAAACGTATGAGCGTATTTTAGGGGCTTGCTTTGCTCATACATGGATAGTATGGATCTTATTAGGCGGTTCTATATTCATCGGTTTATTCTTGATGACACGTCTCAATTTGCAGTTGTTGCCGAAAGCGGAACGTGAGTTTTTCGCTGTAGAGATCCATTTGCGCGACGGTGCGACCGTAGAGGAGAGTGCCGTAGTGGCAGATTCATTGGCCAATATTCTGCGTTCGGATCCGTTAGTGACCAGCGTAACTGCATTCATCGGTCAGTCTTCACCGCGTTTCCATGCGGCATATACGCCTCAGACACCGAGACCCAATTATGCGCAACTGATTGTCAATACACTTTCCGGCAAGGCGACAGAGCAAGTGATTGCGAAATACAGCGTGGCTTATGAGAACTATTTCCCGAATGCCTATGCTCGTTTCAAGCAGTTGGATTATCAATCGGCTACCAACCCACTTGAGTTGCGCGTAATAGGCGATGATTATGAGCAGATGGAGATATATGCTGACAGCCTGTATCAATTCATGGCTCAGATGCCGGAATTACAATGGGTACACAGCGAATATCATGGCATGTCTCCCTCGACGCGCATTGTGCTCAAGGCGGATGAGGCAACCCGTTTGGGTGTGACCGAGACGATGCTCTCGCTCTATCTGCGTCAAGCTACCAAAGGCGCAACTCTTACCACGCTTTATGAAGGCAGTTATAAACTGCCGGTAGTGCTCTATATGGCAGGAATGGATACCCTTTCCCCGCAGGCATTGGGTGAGATTATGATTCCAACGGCAGTTCCGGGCAAATGGGTTCCGCTTCGTCAGGTAGCAGATATCGAGCCGTACTGGCATCATACTTCGTTAGAGCACCGCAACTCGATGCGTGCTATCACCATCGGCGCGGATTTGCGCGGCAACATCAGTCAGGTGAGTGCGGATAAGAAAGTGAAGAAATGGATGAGCGAACACCTTAATCAACTGCCCGACGGGGTAGAAATTCAAGATGGTGGTCTGACCTTCCTCAACAAACTAATAGTTCCTCGGATTATGTGGTCCGTCGTAGCAGCATTGGCTGTGATGTTAGTATTGCTGATTTATCACTTCGGCAAACTTGGTTTGGCGTTGTTAGCTTTGTCCAGCGCGGTGTTGTGTCTTTTCGGCGCTATGTTAGGTCTGTGGATCTTCCAGCTGGACATTTCCATTACCGCCGTTTTGGGTGTAGTCAGTTTGATCGGAATCATCGTGCGTAATGCGATTATGATGTATGAATACGCCGAGGATTGCAAGAAATACAAGCATTTTGACACTCGTCAGGCGGCTTACTACGCCGGTTTGAGACGAATGAGGCCTGTATTCCTGACTTCCGCTACTACGGCGCTCGGCGTGTTGCCGATGATCCTTGCGCATACCAGCCTCTGGATGCCGATGGGAGTTGTGATTTGTTTTGGCACAATTTTTACTCTGCCGCTGACAGTAACTATTCTGCCTGTGGTATATTGGAAAGTATATGACAAGTAAACGGAACATAGTGCTCTTGGGCAGCTGTTTGATAGCTGTGGGCTGCTTCGCGCAAGCGTTGACGTTAGATTCCTGTCTATCGATGGCAAGAAGGAACAATCCTGATTTGCGCAAGTCAGAATTGTCAGTCAAGCGCGCAGAAGAAGTCCGGATGCAAGCCATGACCAAGTATTTCCCGCAGGTTAGGGGCATGGCATTCGGCTATCACGCTTTGAACCCGTTAGTTGATATAGGAGTTGATGATATAGGCAATGCCACGGTGCGCGATCTGCTCAATGTGTTATACGGTAATTTCGGCGCCGCTTTGGGAATGCCGAATACCTTCAGTCTTTTGCAACATGGTTACGGCGCGAGTGTTGTAGCTATCCAGCCGCTGTTTGTGGGCGGCAAGATCGTAGCCGGCAATCAACTTGCTAAATTGGGTGTAGAAGCCGCCAAACTGCAAGCGCAGATGAGTGAGCGCAACAAGTTAGAGGAAGTAGAGGAAAGTTACTGGTTAGTATATGGATTGCAGCAGAAACGCAAGATCATAGATGATGCAAACGCGTTGTTGGATACCACTTATCAAATGGTTCATAGCGCCGTAGAAGCCGGTTTGGCTTTGCAGTATGACCTTTCGCAAGTAGAAATCAAGCGTGACGAAGTGGCTCGCCAGCAATTACAATTACAGAGCGGCACCCGTTTGGCGAAGCGTGCGCTGGCGTTAGCTATCGGTTTGGAGAGCATCGATTCGCTTGAGATCGCCGAGCAAGAAGGGAATGAAGAACTGATCACCGAGTTACTGCCGAATGATTCCGCAGCGGCTACGCCGGAGCAGCAGTTACTTTCGCTCCAAGTGCGTGCGGCGGAACTGGAGAAACGGATGGTTTTGGCGGACGCGTTGCCGCAGATAGCACTTGGTGCCAACTATGGCTATTCTCGTTTTCAAACCAATTTCCTGCGTGACGGAATCCATAATAAGAACGGCAACGGCGCATTGTTTGTTACGCTGAATGTGCCGATAACCGGTTGGTGGGAGACGACGCACAAGATGCGCGAGAAACAATACGCTATCGAGCAGGCTAAGATAGATGAAGAGAATTTGGGTACACAGTTGCAGTTGCGTACGCAGCAGGCTTATGACCAGATGAACGATGCATTAGCGATGGTTCAGTTGCGCCAACGGGCATGTGAACATGCACGTGAGGCTCACAGCCACATGCAAGCCAATTACGAAGCGGGTAGAGCCACTATCGCGGAATGGCTTCAAGCGCAGATGGCGCTTACGCAAGCGGAATCCGACCTTACCGATGCTGAGATAGCTTACCGGGTACATGTGCGCAGATACAAAGATCTGACCCACTCGGAGCGTTAGTTCTCGGGCTTACGGCTCCTATATAAGGTAGATAAAAGGCAGGGAAACAACCAACGAACCTCCAACTAATATCCAACTATCACCAACGGTTGTTTCGGAGATGAGTCGTATTGGGCTATTGGTGGCGGGATAACATCCCGCATAATGGACATAAAACCGGCATAGGATGCCGGGCTAATGGACGAAGGAAAATTTGCACTGGCGAAAGTGGCGATATTGGCGATATCGCCAAAAACGACAAAATCGCCATGCAAAAAAATTGACAGAGCAAATTTTTATATATTACAAGGGGAGATAGATGACTTGTTTTGTTTCAAACCATTCTCCTTTAAACCATTGGCTGCACGGAGTGATCTCCGCCTCTTTGAAGGGGCGGAGTTCTTCTTTCAAGTCACCGCCTTTGAGTACTACCAATCCGTTTGGAACTGCGTTTCGCTGTTTGTTAGAGATGTTCTTGCGAACCAACTTCACGAGTTCGGGCATGGGCATAACCGCCCGACTGACGACAAAGTCAAACTTCTGCTTCTCTTCTTCAGCACGTTCCTGTTTGCAGACTACGTTCGTGAGACCCAAAGCTTGCGCCACTTCTGAGGCTACTTTGATTTTCTTTCCGATAGAATCAATGAGCAGGAATTGGCATTCGGGAAACATAATCGCCAAGGGAATACCCGGGAATCCGCCTCCCGTTCCGACATCCATGACGGTTGATCCGGGTTGAAAAGGCAGCAGTTTGGCAATCGCGAGAGAGTGGAGTACATGGTGTTCGTATAAGTTATCAATATCCTTACGCGAGATCACATTGATTTTGCTATTCCAATCGCGATAAAGCGCGTCAAGCTGAGCAAACTGCTCAGCCTGACGATCGGTTAATTGAAAATAATCGGTGATTGATTTCATGTTTATTGCTTCGCGTTTATTGTGCTTTGCACGTTTATTCCGCCATGTTGGTGAATACGTTCTGTACGTCTTCGTCCTCTTCGATTTTGTCGATGAGTTTCTGAACGGACTCACGTTGCTCATCGGTGAGCTCTTTGGTGTCGTTCGGAATACGAACGAACTCGATGGATTGGATTTCGAATCCTTGCTCCTCGAGATATTTCTGCATGTTGATAGCCTCGTTGAAATCGGAGTAAATGACGATTGTGTTCTCCTCCTCGTCCACACCGAGTTCCTCCACACCGAAGTCAATCAACTCCAACTCAAGTTCATCCAGATCGATGCCGTCCTTCATCGTAACGGTGAAGCAAGCCTTGCGGTCAAAGAGGAACTGGAGGCTACCCTGTGTACCGAGAGTACCGCCGAATTTGGTGAAATACGAACGGATGTTAGCGACGGTACGCATGTGGTTGTCGGTAGCCGTTTCGACGAAGATAGCGATACCGTGTGGTCCGTATCCTTCGTAGTTGATCTCTTTGTAGCCTTCAGAGGATTTATCGGTAGCTTTCTTAATAGCGCGGTCGATATTGTCCTTCGGCATGTTCTCGCGTTTACACTGTTGGATCAATGCACGCAGACGAGGGTTCGAATCAGGATCCGGTCCACCCTCACGGGCAGCAATAGTGATTTCTTTACCGAGTTTAGTAAATGTGCGGGACATGTGTCCCCAACGTTTCAATTTAGTTGCTTTGCGATATTCAAATGCGCGTCCCATATTAAATGTAAATTTTAATGTTATTAAATATAATAGTTAGATGGCGGCCGTTCAAAGCCGCCATCCAGATTTATTGAGCGACAGCTGTGCTATCCGTATGAGCGGGTGCCGGATCAGCGTGATCCAGAACGGTCTCATAACTGATTTGCTCGAAGCTGATCTTGAACTCCACGCGGCGGTTCTTAGCCCGACCAGCCTTGGTTTTGTTATCCGCAACAGGCATCTCATCTCCGTATCCCTTAGCCGAGAGACGCTCCGCCGGAACACCCTTACCGATGAGGTATTCCATAACGGCATTTGCACGTTTCTGCGAGAGTTCTTTGTTCTTTTCCGGCTTACCGGTGTTATCGGTGTGGCCTTGTACCTCCACGATGTAATTGCTGTTATCAATGAAGATCGTTGAAATAAGGTCAAGCAGCGGGTAAGATTTCGATTTGATAGAAGCCTTACCGGTTTCAAACTCGATACCTTGCATCGCCTTATTGAGGAGTTGGCGCACTTCGCGTTTCACCTCCGGGCATCCTTTGTTCTCGGGCACACCGATGACGAACGGACACTCATCTTTGTAATCCGGCACACCGTCACCATCGCTATCGAGGATACATCCTTTCGGGTCCACCTTTCCGTTCACCTCTTTCGGTGTGTTGGGGCACTCGTCCATGAAATCAGGAACACCATCTTCATCGCTATCCACCGGACAGCCCTTCTCGTCCACTAAACCACGAGCTGCTTCCGGTGTGTTGGGACACTGGTCCAGATAATCGGGCACACCGTCTGAATCGCTATCAATCGGACATCCCTTAGCGTCCACTTTACCCCAAGCTTCTTGCGGCGTATCTGGGCACTCGTCTTTATAATCAGGCACACCGTCACCATCGCTATCGAGGGGACAACCGATGCTGTCCACTTTACCAGCCGCCTCTTTCGGTGTGTTCGGGCATTGATCCTTATAATCCTCAACACCATCTCCATCGGTATCCAACATGCAGCCCGTCGAATCCACGAATCGTCGAGCTTCCGCCGGCGTACCTAAACAATGATCGAGGTAATCGGGCACACCATCATGGTCCTCATCCAACGGACAACCGACCGAGTCCACCTGTACACCACGCGGTGTATTGGGGCAGAGGTCAATCTTATCCCAAACGCCATCATGGTCTTTATCCCGACGGTTTGTGCCCCAACAGATGGAGAATCCGAGAGCAACATTGACCATTTTTGCTTTGTCAGGAATGACGTAAGTTTGTGTATTGGGCAGCGCAGCATAGCTGGTCGGGATATAATCCAAAGCCAGGGTGAGGTTAATACCATCATATGGCATGAAACCGATACCGGCTCCGATGTTGCTGTATTTACCATTATTGAGGAGCGAGTATGATGCCGCAATGTTGAACCAGTTAACAGGACGGAAAGCAAAACCGAAGGTGACTTCCTCATAGAGGCGTGCGTTATACAAACGCGTAGCCGAAACAACACCTAAACCGATGCGGTTGTCCCAGAAATTAGCATCCAAGCCGACATTCAAACGCGTAGAGATCATGCGAGCCATTCCCACGTTATTCGTCGGAGTGCTGAAAGTAATACCACTCAGGATGTTTTGGAGATTCTGCATAGCCTGGTCAGAAACCTTGCTGATATCAAAATTACCCTGTTCATCGCGGTATTGCGGATCACCGTAATCGATGTTTCCGACACCATTGAATGTGGAGTTCATGTTACAATCATAGTGGGTCCCTTTGGTCCAATAGATGAAACCTAAGTCCGTAACGGCGGCACTAATTTGCAATTGGTCAATAGGTTTGAACGTAAAACCGAGATCCAAAGCAGCTCCGTATCCTGAAGGAATACTAAGAGATGTCAAGTTCGCTGTATTCAGTAATTGGTTTGTATCAAACGTACCATCGGAGAACCCGTCGATCACTTGTTGCGCGTTTTTTCCCGCCATGTAGGAGTTGAGATAAGCCGTATTGATCGGGCCGGCGAAATCCAAATCCAATTGTCCGTTCAGGTTAATCTCATTCGTGCTACCATTGATGGTCAAATGTTTGCTATTGAACTTTCCGTAGATATGTCCCATCAGGAATTTCAACTTACCACCGACCGTCCATTGATCGTTGATTTTATGGCTATAACCACCACTTACCTCAGTGTACATAGTACCTCCAAGTCCGAGTCCTATGAGGTTAAACGGAGTAGAACCTGTTCCGGTGAAATCAATGCCTCCCATAGGGTATGCAATGAGATCTCTCGGGAGCGTGTTACCCAACTCAATGCGTTCGTTGATACCGATGGTGAGGTATCCATTGTCTTTGATACGTGTACCTAAGTTCAACAAACCCAAGGTGATGTCTCCATTGATAGCCGTAACGGATCTGATTTGCTTGAGGAAATTAGCCTGCTGCGCTTTCGCATTGGGGTGAAGGATAGTGATCGTTTTGCCGTACGTAGGACTATTAGGATCTCTGTCCACCAAGAATATATCGCTCATTGTCAGCGAGTTATTGCCCAAACTGATGGAACTCCAACCCAGCGGAGTGAAGTTGAGGTATCCCTGACTAACCGGTTGGAACGCCGGGTTGATAGTGTGGCGCATCGGTGTGTTCTCCAAGAAATACATGGTAGTCACTTGCTGTGCGCTTGCAGTAAGGGTGATGGCTGCCATCAGGGCTGCCACGATGTATTTATTCACATTTTTCATTGTTCAGCCCTCCTCATTATTTTGTATTACCGTTATTATTACCTTTCGGGTTGATATAGGCATTCAAGTCCGCAGTAATACCCATCCGGATGTAGAGGCTATTGCTACCCTTGATGACCGTAGATTGACCTTCCGGAGCTTTCGCAATAATGGTATAAACGATTGATTTAACCTCCGGGAAGATATTCATGCGTGCCTGGTTGAGCATGCAAGTAATAGGTTCTCTTTGCTGCTCTTCATAAAATTCCGTAGGAATGCAGATAGTGTCTTTGGGGAAGATAGTGAACGGTTTCGAGTTATCCTCCGGATCCATGATGACCGAATTGTCCGCTCTGAGACACTTAAACGACACATACAAATCCAAAGGAATACTATCAATCACGTTCATAACGAGCGTAGCTTCGTTTACTTTTGCCGAATCAATAGCCGGTACACCGCTCAAGAGCGAATCCACTTGCAGTTGCGAGATAGCTACACCTGCCATCGTATCGGTAAAGTTAAACTCGAGTCCCGGTTTGAATTTGAACGGAAAAGTAGCCGTTGCTTTCATATCGAAATACATGTCGTTTACGAGACGGACTTGCGGCGTTGCTTTCTTGTCAAATTGGAATTTCACATTGAAAGCCAATTTTTCCGGCATCTTAGCGAACAACAGGTCAATCTGACCACTATCAACGTGATTGTTGAAATGCAGCGGAATAATGGTAGAATCATTGAAGCTGCTGGTAGCCGGATTCATTCCTTTGAATGACCAATTGAAGAAGGGCAGCCCGCTGAACATAGCATAACGCGGCTCGATAGAACCCTTATCCAAAGCAGCGAGCGATCCGTTCAAGTTAATATCGCCGGCAGCGTTGGTTTTGATAGTAGCGTCCACTCTGGGTTCGGCAATCGGGAAACTGGAGTTCTTCAAGAACGGAATGCTATCCAATTGTTTGGAAATGTTGATTGTATCCGAAGCTTCCTGTCCTTGCGTCTGTTTGAACCAACCCCAAATAGCAGCAACCTCCAGTTTGTTTTTCTGAAAATCACATACGATACCGGAATTCTTGTAAATAGTATATATACTTCCAGGAGTAATTTCATACACAATTTCTACAGGGAATGTAACCTTATTATACACATTATCATCTCCCGGAGCCGCATTCGGGTCTTTCATGAGGTTCAACTGAACAGCTCCCAAATCCATGGTCAAATTCAATGTTTCGGAGTTTGGAACAGGATCGCCTTTCTTGAAGAGAATGACCTCGCTGGAAGGATCATTACGACGGACGATGTATTTGCCCAAATCCAGTTTAATCGTATCAACCCAATTCCAATCCAATCCCTCAAAGTTATCTTTGGTGATTGTGATATTGAAACTTGCCGCCGGAAGGTATGCACTATCCACACGGTTTTGCGCACCCTCAGTATTGATACCTGTTAATTCCAGAGGCATGTCGAATCTGAATCTATCCTTAAATTCGCAACCATAAGGCAGAACAATCTGGTTAATGCCAGAAGCCTCTAATAATCTTAAAATGGAATCATTTGTGTGTGTGTAAGGATTGTAGAATGTTTTTCCCTCTAATTGATTGTAGAGGTTAACTTTGAAATTTGCATTCTGCAATTTGCCCTCCAGGTCGAAAGGCTCGAACTTACTGGCGCGATTGAATGTCATTCTCCATGTATATGTACCATCGGGACCGATTTCTAAATTCATGGAGTCATTCGATTTGATAAAATCACTCACTTTGGCATGAATAGTACCAAGTGGTAGCGCCATTTTAATTTGTGCCTCCATTGTTGGGTCGAGATTGCCAAGCTGAATATCCGAATGGCAACTCATCAACAGGCACCCTGCAAAAATCGCAATTACAGCGCGTAGTTGTTTGTAAATCATAGTTTTATAAATTTAAATTGTTTGTAATTAGTATATTTTGCATGATTTTGCGTGCAAAGATACAAAAAATTTTGCATATATGCAAATAAAATTCATATTTTCCACGCTTTTTAGCGTAATAAGTATATTTTCTGCGTGGAACGAGTAAGAGCCGTGTATAGCCATCGCAGGTATTCTACCTGCTCGTTTCGGGTTAGACCGCTGATCCAATCCTCGCTGAAGCCCGTGTCTATATACACATGTTTCCATTGTCCGCCTTGCGCTTTATGGCATGTGACACAATAGGCAAAACGGACTTGCAGGGCATTGTAGTACGGCGATTCGTAGATTTTTTTTACCAGTTCTTTTTTGTTTCTGATTTCCTGATAATCTTCCGCAATGCGCGAGAAGAGTTCTTTTTGCAGGGAATAATTGGCTTCCGGTGAATCGGTGGTCAAAGTGTCGAGCCAGATCAACGCTTCAATCTCCCAATTATAATCGACCGAACGGAGGCTGGCTTTGGCAAAATTGAAGCCGTACATCTCATGCTGGCCGGAAAGCCGCTCAATTTCGAACATATCGCCATTCGCCAGAAACTCCAAATCCTTGTAATCTTTGGTCCAGAAATAGTTGTTTTTACTAACCATGAGCCTGTCTCCGTTGGACAGCTCATCTTCTTTCCATAAGACACGTGCTCGTACACCTCCGTTGTAGAGGTTCGTCATTTTATTGCTTCTGGCAATGATAAGCGTATCTTCCGCTCCGACGTCATGCCAACTCTGTTCCAAGGTCTCAATAACCTCTTCACCGGGCAGTTTGACGATGTCTTTTCCGTTCGGACTCACGGAGAGATCCGATATCCTGCCGCTGAAATCAGAAAGCAGGTTTCTAATTCTTGTCGCCTCGCTCAAGATACCACTATCCAAGGCTTGTCGCGCTACGTCTTTTAATTGATAATTGAAAATTGACAATTGATAATTGTTAGCCATGAAATCGGGATCCAAAGCCGGGCTGTTGTTGCTTCCCACCGGCGGCAACTGCGCATCATCGCCAAGCAGCATGAGACTGCATCCTTGCCCGTGATAGACATATCTGACCAAATCGTCCAAAAGACATCCGCTTCCGAAGGTTCCATTATCCCGGTTACCGGAAAGCATTGATGCCTCGTCCACAATAAAAAGCGTGTTTTTATGCAGATTATCGCTGAGAGAGAAGGCTTCAATGCCTAATTGGTTTTGTCGGTAGATCTTCTTATGTATAGTGTAAGCTTGCGAGCCGGAGTATTTACTCAGCACTTTCGCGGCACGTCCGGTAGGAGCGAGTAGCACACAAGGTTGTTTTAGCCCCGCCATCGCTCGCACTAATGCGCTCATAACGCTTGTTTTACCGGTTCCGGCATATCCCCGCAAAATAAAGGCTTTCCGTTCATCCCGCGAGACAATAAAGGATCCGAGCGCCTTGAAAAGCCCCTCTTTTTCCTTATTGGGTTCAAAGGGTAATTCCGCCTTAATACGTCCTATGATAAAGTCTTCTAACAATTAAAAAGTCATTTTTTTGCAAAAAAATTTGCATATGTCAAAAAAAAGTAGTACCTTTGCAGCCGATTTCAAAATCAAGAGATCTAATTTGGTTAAATAAGTATGAGCAAGTCCTACACGACCAGCTCCCTCTGAACTCCCCCAGGCCTTGACCGGAGCAAGGGTAGGAGGTTGTAGCGGTGCGATGTAGTAAGCTTGCTCTTTTTTTATTCTATCCGTTGTCCGGCAAGGTTGTATATATGTCCATGACGGAAGATAAGTATCTGCTCCCCGCGAATGACTTTCGAAGGTTGTTCGATCTCCATGTTTTGTACCAATTCGGTGCTTTGTTCGTCTCCCATTTTATAGGCTTTCCATGCGTCCGGAATGCCATATCCGTATTGATTTTCGTCGGGATTGTCATATCTGTCCGCGGAACTGATGATTCGTTCGCGGATCTGCATTGCGTTCTCGTCCGGCAAAGCAGACCACAAGGAAGCCGCCAAACCCGCCAGAAGCGGAGTAGCATAACTCGTACCGTTGCTACGAATGATTGTACCATCACTTGAGCGAACCAGCGTTGTTTTTACCCCCACCGCGCATACTTCGGGTTTGATCCGTCCGTCGGCAGAAGGTCCAAAACTGGAGAATGCGCCAATGATACTATCCACTCCCACGGCTCCCACTGTCAGCACGCTGTCAGCGTCCGCCGGAACACTAATAGTGTGCCATGAATCGCTTCCCTCGTTGCCGGCAGCTACACAGACCAGCATTCCTTTACGTGCGGCGATGGTAGCAGCACGGCTTACACGGGTAGAAACACCATCCAAGGCTGATTTGGGGAGCGTCCAATCCTCATTATCAAACTTAGCATAGCCCAACGAAACAGAGAACACATTGACACCCAATGAGTCCGCCGTCTCCAAAGCCACCACGAGGTTGTCCATCTCTTTAGGCGATTCGGTATCATTCTCTTCAGAGCGCATCAGATAATATTGCGCCTTGGTGGCAGCTCCCTTAAATCCTTCGCACATGCCGGAAATGGTACTTAGACACTGCGTTCCATGGCTGCCCTTTTCTCCATAAAAATCATATTTCTCATCCGTGAAATCGAAATGCCCCTTTTGCAGTTCGTTTTGCCGAAAACAGGTGAGTGTATTTGCATTTTGAAATGCTCCATCACAAACAGCCATTAAGATGCCTTGTCCCTCAAAGCCCAGTTCGTGAAGGGGGGCAAGGTTAAACAGCGCCAATTGTTCGTCTGTGAAGTTAGCTGCATCTTGATAGTCGGTTTCCCATGCCCGCATTTTCCGATGGGTGTTTACTTTTCCCGGCGCGTCATCTTCACGGGTCTTTTCAATATCGATGACAAATTTGAGCTTGCCCACTTCGTTAGCCAGCGAGTCAGTCATCTCCATAGTAGCTCCGTTCATCCATCGGCTGGAGTGGTGTAATTTAGCGCCCATGCGGCAGATACTATCCATGTACATTCTGCACACCGGATAATCCATTTCATCAGTAGCAATCTTCCATTTGGCACGTTGCTCCAACGCGCGTTCCGACAAAGCTGGTGCGCTCTTTTCCGGTTTATCGAGGAACGAAACAAAGAAGATATTTAATATAACAAGTAATAATTTCATAGCGATTTACCTTTTATTTAAGAACCAGTTGCACTACATTCTCGACGTGTTGCGTATGAGGGAACATGTCCACCGGTTGCACTTTGGTGACTTTGTATTTGGCATCTAAGAGTTGTAAATCTCGTGCCTGTGTGGCAGGATTGCAACTGACATAGACAATCCGTTTTGGTTCTGCATTAAGTATGACATTGACCACATCTTCGTGCATTCCTGCTCGCGGCGGATCGGTAATAATGACGTCCGGTCGTCCATGATGCGCCACAAAGTCATCGTTCAAAATATCCTTCATATCTCCTGCGAAGAAGAGTGTATTTTTGATGTTGTTCATCTTCGAATTAACTTTTGCATCTTCTATTGCTTCGGGGACATACTCAATACCGATCACCTGGCGTGCTCGCTGAGCTACGAAATTGGCGATTGTTCCAGTACCGGTATAGAGGTCATAGACGAGGGGCAGTTGTGATTGTTGATTGGTCATAGGTAATTGGTCAAAGGCAAAATCACGTGCCACTTTGTATAGTTCGTACGCTTGCTCGGTGTTGGTCTGATAGAAGGATTTGGGACCCACTTTGAATTGCAAGCCTTCCATCTCTTCAATGATGTGGTCCTGGCCGAAATAGGTCACGACATCCAAGTCTCCGATGGTGTCGTTGAACTTCAGGTTTTCCACATAGAGCAGGGAGATTATTTCCGGAAAATTATGATGAATATATTCCAGAAGATTGGTTATTTGTGATTTGTGATCGGCGATAGTTTCTCCAAAGACCACAATCAGCATCAATTCTCCTTTGTGGTTGTTTCTTAATATCAGCGTCCGCAACAGACCTTGGTGGGTGTGCTCGTTATAGAAAGTTAGACCGTGTTCACGCGCGTATGTGCGCACGCTATTCCTTATTTTATTGTTGATATCCGGCATGAGATGGCATTCCTCAATGTCCAATACTTTGTCAAAGGCATTGGGTATATGGAATCCCAAGCCATATGCACTATCGATCTTATCCAAACCACCGGCAGCTTCAATAACTTCCCATGGGAACCATTTGCGATCCGCGCAAGTGAACTCCAGTTTATTGCGATATTCGTATATATGCTTTGAGCCCAAGATCGGACTAATTTCCGGCAGTTCAATCTTACCGATACGAGTCAGATTATCAACGATTTGTTGCTGTTTGTATTTGAGTTGCTCCTCATAGGGCAGGATTTGCCATTTGCAGCCTCCGCAGACACCAAAATGCTTGCATTTAGCTTCACAACGAATAGCACTCGGTTTTACAACACGCAGCACTTTAGCCTCCATGAAGCTATGCTTTTTCTTGGTTACTTGCAGATCCACCACGTCGCCCGGAACGCAATTCGGCACAAAAGTGACGATGTCGTTAATCCTCACTAATGCTTTTCCTTCCGCGGCAACGCCGGTGATTTCCACGTTCTCTATGATCGGTAAATTTTTCTTCTTTCCCATATACAATTTAAAGGATTGCGCTTTTGATAGACTCAACAATGTATTCAATATCTTCGTCCGTAACCATAGGACCAGCAGGCAAGCACATGCCGACTTTGAAGATAGCCTCGCTCACGCCATTCAAATATGCCGGAGAGTTTTTGAAAACAGGTTGTTTGTGCATCGGCTTCCAAACCGGTCGAGCCTCAATCTTGCGCTCCAGCATATATACGCGCAAAGCCTCCACGTTCTCATTCGGTTGACAATCAGTTGTCGGCGAATCCACTTGGTGGATAACACCAGCCGCTCCGCCAACAGCGGATTTAACGGTCTCTTTGTAAGCATTTTCTTGTCCTTTGATGCGAACCTCCGGATCAATAGTGATGGTACAAAGCCAATAGTTGGCATCAAAATCTGCGTTCGGAGCCTCGTGCAGATGAATACCCGGAACATTTTTCAGCAGTTCAGCATAGCGTGCTTGCACATGTTTATGATGCGCCAAGTGTTTATCCAAAACGGTCATTTGTCCGCGACCGATACCTGCGCAGATATTGGAGAGGCGATAGTTGAAACCGATAGTCTCGTGCTGATAGTACGGATATGCCTCGCGTGCTTGGGTTGCCAGCCACATCACTTTATTTTTTGATTCTGCGTCTTTGCAAATCAACGCACCACCACCGGAAGTGGTGATCATCTTGTTTCCATTGAATGACAAGATCCCGAAAGTACCGAATGTACCCAAAACTTGTCCTTTCCAACGGCTGCCCATACCTTCTGCGGCATCTTCGATAACGGGGATGCCGTATTTATCGGCGATTTGCATGATTTGGTCAATGCGGTAAGGCATACCATATAGGGCTACAGGGATAATGGCTTTCGGGTACTTGCCGGTTTTGGCTTTGCGGTCGATAATCGCTTTCTCCAGCAACTCGGGATCCATGTTCCATGAATCTTTCTCTGAATCGATGAATACCGGTGTAGCACCGATATAAGTAACGGGGTTCGCGGATGCACAGAAGGTAAATGACTGACAAATAACTTCATCTCCTGCTTGTACGCCGCAAGCAATCAATGCCAAATGAATAGCAGCAGTTCCTGCCGACAATGCCACAATCTCTCGATTAGGATTCTCGCTACCGTTTTCCTGCGAATTAACAAACTTCTTGAGTTCTTCCTCAAACGCATTGACATTCGGCCCAAGAGGCACTACCCAATTCGTATCAAAAGCCTCTTTGATGTACTTCTGCTCCAATCCCTCTTCGGACATATGAGCCAAACATAAATATATAGTTTTTCTTTCCATAAGAATTTGATTAATCAATTGTGTCCATTAAATGTTTCTGCGGTAGCAGCTCCTTCGTGAGAAATATCTTTACGATGCAAGACATTATGTATCGTCATAAAGATTATTTTGATATCCAAGTCCAAACTCAAATGATCTACATACCATACGTCATATTCAAATTTCTTTGTGTGCGAAATGGCATTACGTCCATTTACTTGTGCCCATCCTGTTATACCCGGACGCACTTCATGACGCCGATGTTGTTCAGCAGAGTAGAGCGGCAGGTATTTCACCAATAGCGGTCTCGGACCAATCAATGCCATGTCGCCTTTCAGGACATTGAATAATTGCGGTAATTCGTCCAATGACATCGAACGGATAATCTTGCCGACTTTAGTAAGACGGTCTTTATCCGGCAGCAAGTTTCCTTCCTTGTCGCGTTTCTCATTCATTGTCTTGAATTTGATGAGCCGGAAAATCTTTTCGTTTCTACCCGGTCGGTCTTGTGTAAAGAACACGCCTGCGCCTTCATTGGAAAAATAGAGCAATATGATTAATGCAAGTAGTATGGGACTGATGCAGATTAATCCCGTCAGTGCAATGCAGAAATCAAAAATCCGTTTGAAGCAATGTGCGTACATGTTATTCTATATGGTGTTGATGAACATAATTCATTAAACAATTCTCTAATATATCCGCCATTCGTCCCTGAATATCTTTTCCTTCGTCCCCTCTAAGTGGATGCCATCCATATTCAATATCGTCAATAAACTCAGTATCTGTGGCATAAAGGACAGACGGTTGGGTTCCATCGGGGAGTGGATGATATTTTGTGAACCCGATATTTTTATCTATCTCGCATACTCCCGTATTCCATCTTTGTGCAAGTTTGCGTACACTCTCATTATATGTTACCCGACCATCATGCCAGTGCGTTACGAAAATGACATGCATCGGTTTATGCCTTTGTTCACATAACTGCTGCCATTTCTTTAAGATGTAGTCTATTCTCTGGGCATGGCTGTATTCGTAAAAAGGTTTGTCTGTTTGGACTGTATAATTTTTTGTATATTCGTCTGCTGTTTGGTAGAATGTCGTGCTGTCGCCGTATACATCATGGCAGTTTGCAAATTGGATTAGTACAACATCAATCATATCCAATTCGTCATCTGCCGCATATTCGTTTCTCCATATTTTTTGTGCGAAATGAAGTGTCGTTTCACCGCTTACCGCTTTGTTGAAACATTCATACCCCAGTTCTTTACATGCTTGTTCTACCCATCCGTTTTCGTAATACATCAGGGAGGCTCCCATTGTAGCAACAACTATCTTGTCGTTCGGATCGTCCCAATTGTCGGATTTCTTACAACTCGTGCATATAGATGATAATACAACAGGTATGCATATAAAACCAAATAATATCTTCGTACAATAGGAGGGCATTTTACACTAATCTACCAGTTCACCAGGATCTTCTATTTGCGTTCTGTCGGTAATGATTGTACCTTTGCGTATTATATGGGCTGGGTTGCCTCCAATCATGCAGTGATCCGGAAAACTTTTAGTCACGACACTTCCGGCTGCTACAAATACGTGGTTTCCAAGTTTTACACCCGGCAATATGATTGAGCGTCCGCCAATTACGCAGTGATGACCAATATAGGTATCCGTCCACATACTATGAGTGAGGCCGCGGGAATAATCATGGGCAATAATCAGCGCTTCTAACATAACCCGGCTATAATCTCCGATATGTACACCTTTGGGGTTTGCTCTGTCCAAACTGGCACGCCATGATATAATACAATTTTTCCCGATATTGTATTTACGGATTTTAATGAGATACCAAATATAAATATCCGAAATAAGCTTGCTGATTCTTTGTCTGGGAGACAATTTTATGGTATTTTTTTCCATACTTTTATATTTCTATCAATTCAGGAATAACCAGGTTCTTTACGTTTAACAGCATTGTTCCCCAGCTAAGACCAAGTCCAAAAGAAGAACAAAGTAAACGATGCGGTTCGTCTTTTTGCAGTTGCTCACGGAGACGAGTTACCATCAGTCCTGGAACACTGGCACCACCAGTATTGCCGAAAGACTCCAAGTTGTAGGGGACTTTCTCAACAGGAAGTTTCAGTTTCTTAACCAAACGGTCAACAATCAGTTTGTTAGCCTGATGAATCAGGTAGTAGTCAATATCGTTTTCACGGTCAATACCCAATTCCTCAATGATATTGGCAACGGTCTTTGCAGGTTTGCTGATGGCAAAAGTGAATACTGCCATTCCGTCAATCAGCGTATCTTTCGGCGCACGGAGAATACCGTTGCCGAAATCTTCTTGAACGAATGATTCCGGAGTCAATGGATGACGGAAACCTCCGTGAGGTGTCATCAAGGCCTTATAGCCGCTTCCCTGTGTATGGAAATCAATAAGAATAGGCTCTGCGGTAGTGTCATACTCCAGAGCTACAGCCGTTCCCATATCTCCGAAGAGTGGAACACGACTCTTGTCCTGCATAGAACCCATGCGTAATGCAGTATCGCCAATGAGCACAAGAGCGCGCTTGATATTGCCATTAGACAGCATATTGCCGGCTACGTTCATTGCGTACATACATCCGCAGCAACCCATAGGAATATCCAAACAGAAACAATCTTCAGATAATCCAAGACGATCTTGGAGCAAACATGAAGTGGGCGGAGTAGGATGAAAATCTGCCGTAACTGACTCAAAGATAAGCATATCAATGCTCTCTTTTCCCCATCCTAATTCAGCAATCAGTTTCTCTGCTGCTGCTTGGCACATATCTGATGCGCAAAGACTGTCCGGTCCTAAACGGCGTTCGCGGATACCAACGGTATTGTTAAAGACCTCGGCTCCTTCTTTGTCAAAGAACAGGAAATCTTCGGTGTGAACAACCTTTTTAGGAACGCATGCGCTCACGCCGCGCACAGAAACATTATGTATATTCCAACGAGCCATCCTAATTTACGATTTAACTATTTGAAATGTACGATTTACAGCTTTACACCGTTACGGGCAAGAATCTCTTTTCCGGCATTGTAACTTGTGCAAGCCATAATGTCCTCAGGATCCAGCATCAAATCGAATGTCTCTTCCATCAAAGAAATAATATTCAACTGGTGTACAGAGTCCCACTCGGAAACCGTTTCTTTGCTATAGTTGTCTCCTAATAACGCAATATCTGCGCCGAATACCTGTACAAAAATGTCGTTGTACTTTTCTAAATTAGTCATATGATTATTTGTTTTCTAGTTTGCTATACAATTTTTTCCCTGCTTCGTTCTTGGGAATTTCTGTAATTATGCGAATCTCGAATGAGGTAGCGACGATATGGGTTTTCTCCACGAGTGCATCTTTGACAGCTTGCGTTTTTGCGGCATCGGTGATATAGACGATCATTTTCTCGTCCGTGCCCACACATGCACTTTCCGTTTGGCAATCCGAGGCAATAATCTGCTCGCATTCATCCAATCCGACCCGCATGCCAAATAATTTGAGGAAACGTCCCATACGGCCAACGATGTAATAACATCCGTCCTCATCGAAATATGCCAAGTCGCCAGTGCGTATAAATCCATTTCGCTCATCGCCTAAAGTGAGATCTTCAAGACTTCGTGCATAACCAAGTGTTACGTTTTTGCCTCGGTAGCACATCTCGCCTTCCGTGTGAGGCGTATTGATCGGGTTGCCTTCCGCATCAATGAGGCTCAGTTCGCCATTCGGAACTGCAATACCGATACTGCCGACTTTCTCTACCGCCCATTTGGCAGGTAACCATGCCATGCGTGCGGAACACTCCGATTGACCGTAAGTGGCTATCCACCGCTTGCCGTTGTCGCGACAGTATTCTGCAAATTTGAGGTTCAGTCCTCTTTCCATTTTGCCTCCGCCTTGTGTCAGCAGTTCCAATGCTGGCAGATCCATACGGAAGAACCGCATCATGTTCAGTATCTGGAAAGAGTAAGGCACGCCGGTAAACGAAGTGGCTGCTTTCTCTTTGATGAATTTCCAAAAAACTGGGTCGGTCATGTTTCTGCCCGTAATAAGCACTGTAGCGCCTACTTTGAAATGACTGAAAACCATTGATAGCCCCATGGTATAATATAAAGGAAGAACCATCAACGGGCGATCCGTTTCTTTTAGTTCAAAGAAAGTGGAAATATTCAATCCTGCCGCTTCTATATTTTCGTATTTATGCCGTACTAATTTCGGGCTTCCTGTACTGCCGGAAGTAGGCAGTAAATGTGACAACTCCGGGAAGAGCGGTGCAATTGGGTTTACTGTGCGGATTAGTTCTCCGTTTTTCCAAATATATGCCGGTTTATAGGTGGATAACAAGTTGTTGTATAGCACTTCGTCTGTTTTGGCGTTCAGAATCAGCGGCACTAATCTGCGGCTGATCAATGAAGCCATAACCCATTCGATGCAATTCACGTTGTTTTCCACCAACATGAAACACAATGCTCTATTCGAAAAATTGGCCTCGATCTCTTTAGCACGGTTAATAATATCACCGTAAGTCAGTTTTCCGCCTTCGCTATCTATTGCTGCTATGCGGTTGGGATCTATATGTTCTAATCCTAAAAGCATATTAAATAGAGGCGCATCCATCTACACCTAAAATATGTCCTGAAATATAACTTGCTCTGTCACTGGCAAGGAACGAACATGCGTTGGCTATATCTTCCGGTGTACCAAGACGACCTAAAGCTATACGACTGATGCGTTCATCAATCTTCTCTCCGTTCGCTTCGTATAACTCTGCAAACCGCTCTGTTTTGACAATGCCGGGAGCTACCGCATTGACGCGGATGCCTTGCGGTGCCAACTCTTTGGCTGCAGATTTGGTCATGGCGATGATTGCGCCTTTGGTAGCGGAGTAGGCTACCTGACCGGGCGAACCTAATACGGCTGTGACAGATGCTATATTGACGATGCTTCCTCCGCCATTTCGCGCCATAAGCCGGCTGACCAGCTGGATCAATTCCAAAACAGCAATCACATTGATGCGGAACATGAGTTCGGTCTCCTCACGCATGATCATTCCGATTTTGCGATTGAAGACAACACCCGCATTATTTACCAACACATCAATGCGTCCTTCCGTCTTGAATACCTGCATCATGGCTTGTTTTACAGCTGCGGTATCCGTAATATCGAAAACCAAAGGATGTATGGCTTTGTTATCACTTGTGAAGTCTTGCCGGTCGCATGCATAGACGATTGCTCCGTCCTCTGCAAACCGGCAGGCTATCTCACGCCCGATGCCTTGTGCGGCGCCGGTAATGATACAAATTTTATTTTCCAATAACCGTTCCATAATCAAATCAGAGTTCTTCCTCCGTCAATGGTAATACTTGTTCCTGTAATCCATTTCGCCGCGTCCGATAACAGATAAACAGCCGCTTGTGCAACCTCCTCCGGCATGCCGTAACGATGCAGAGGATATTTAGCCAAATCTTTTGCCAAGTCCTCTTCGTTCATGGTTTGGTTTTGCAGCAACTTAGTTTCGATGCGTCCGGGGCAGATCGTATTGCACCTGATTCTCTTTCCGGAAAGTTCAATAGCGGCATATTTGACAAAACTGTTCAATGCACTCTTTGAACTGCCATACAGTGATAATGCTGTCGCCGTATTGCCGTTTCCGGATATAGAAGATATATATACCAGCGACGCTTCCGTATTCAGTTTGCGTTTTTTGACTAATGTCTTTGTCAGAAGAACCGGCGCATTATAGTTGGTGTCAAAAATGGTTTTAATATCTTTTTCTGCTAAAACCTGGATGGGCTTTAGCATACTGATCCCGGTAGCACATACCACACCGTCCAATTCGGGTACTTGTTCCGTCAGCTGTTTGATGGCGTCCTCGTTGGTTAAATCTGCAATTATGTACTGATGTCCTTCTCCTTTCAGGAGTTGCATGGTTTCTTGCAGTCGCTCTTCATTCCGTGCGGTCATGATGATAGTAGCGCCCATTTTAGAGCACTCTATAGCAGTTGCTTTGCCGATACCGGAGGAAGCGCCTGTAACCAGAATGGTTTTACCGGAAAGTGAGAAAGGATTATACATTATAATTTGCTTTGAACAAGGTCAAACAATTCTTGTATAGTATTTGTTTTGCGCATTTCCTCTGGAGGTAATACGATACCATACTCCTCATCTACCATAGTGATGACTAATAATGCTACTAACGAACTCCATTCCTCCAGTTGGCGGAAATTGGTTTCCGGTGTCAATTCGGAGTTTAACTCGTCAAACTGCTCTGCAAAATGCTCAATAAATTCTTTAATATCCATATTTGTATAGTTTTAATTACATTAATCGTTTAGCAGGATTACCCATTACGGTAGTTCCGCTTTTGACGCGACGGATGACGAAACTGCATGCTGCTACTCGCGAGTTACTCTCTATGGTCACATTATGGCTAATCATTGCGCCGGTATGTATATCCGTTTCATCTTCTACTTTGGTTCCGCCAACGAGCGTAACGTGCGTGTCAATTCTGTTCCAATCGCCGATTTGCGTGTCATGACCGATTACGGTGTAGGATTGGATGAGATTACATTTACCGACATGTACATCCGCTCCCAATGTCGTAAAGGCTCCGATTACGGTTCCTTCACCTACTTGTACATTGGTTCCAATACGGGCGGTACTATGAATCATAGTTAGGAATTGGCCGCCTTTGGCAATGATCTCTTCCATACATTTGCGGCGTGCGCCTCCACCTATAGAGCATACAAACACCTCATCTGCTTGGGGCTGATAATCACTAATAGTACCCAGCATAGGCGGATAGTTTTCAAAACTATCTAATGCTGACAGGTTATCGTCGATAAAACCTTTGATCACATATTCCGTTCCATAGCCGATGCTTTCTCGTGCCATGTCATAAAATGTGCGTCCCATTCCACCTGCTCCTATAATAACTAATTGTTTCATCTTCGTTGGTCTCAAAAATCGTGCAAAGATACAACTTTTTTTTGATATATGCAAGAAAAATCATCTAATTTGTAGCCTTTGTGGGGTGTTTGGCTACAACATCTTCAAAAATTCCAGTCAATTGCTTAGCAATGACTTCGGAAGAGAAACGTGCTTGGCAATTTTCCGCAATAGCTTCTCTGTCGTATTCTTGGTAATGATGGAACATATAATTTAAACAATTTGCCAGTCCATCAACGTCATTAACTTCGAATAGTAGTCCGTTTTTATCGTCAATACATTCCCGTATGCCTCCACAAATGCTTGCTACAACAGGAAGTCCACATGCCAATGCTTCTAATACAGCCACAGAAAAGTTCTCGTTGCGAGAGGGGAGCACAAAGATATCTGATTCATTGAGCATTTTGGCAATCTCATCTTTATTTTTTGAACCGACTAACTGAATATTATTCTTAAAGCCGGCCTCTTCAATCTGTTTTTGTAGTCGTGCATGTTCTTCCCCTTCACCTATGATTTTTAGTTTCCATTTGTCTTTAGGCATATTGAGTTGCGTAAATGCTTTTGCAAGCAAATCGAATCCTTTGCGGTAAATGAGACTTCCTGTAGTGATAAAGCGTACTATAGAGGATGATGGAGTGGGGACATAATGAAATTCTCCTCCTACCATGTTGTATATTATTTTCGAATCAATGTTGGTATGCCTTTTAATGGCACTTTGCAACGAGCCGCATACTGCGATTAATTGATCTACATTATTGTATGATTTGGTGTACTGCTGTATGCGTGGAGACAAAGTGCTTTTTTGCAATTCCGACCAATGCTCAATAGCTACCAATGGAATATTGTAGGCCTTTTTAAGGGCAACTGCTTCCTGAGTGATGAATAAATAATGCGAATATAAGATATCGGGACTTCCTATCTCATAGATTGCTCTTTTAAATAGTTTATTCAACTGCCATAACCTAAATTTATATAGTATTTTTTCTCCAAATAATTTTCGAACTATGGTATTGGGCATAAGGAAGGAATTATATGCAGTTACCCCCTCTTTTTGTTGTTTGGTAATACCAAATTTACGATAATACCATCTAAATCGCCTATCAACACTTAGGCATACCACCTCGTGTCCAAGTTTTGCCAATGCTTTAGCTTGGTCAAATTCAAAACATCCCCATTGAGGATCTTGGGCAGATGGAATTCCTCGTATAATAAAATAAATGGTCATCAGTGTAATTGCCGTTTTAATGCATCCAAATATCCGTGTCCGTAGTCCAGATCAGGTTCTACATAGTTTCCTTCTGCCCATTCATTCCATGATTGCAGAATCAAAATGCGATGTTCGTACGGACGGTCTTCTACCAATCGGAGCGCTTCCTTTATTTGCTGCTCAAATACTTCCGGTGTACTCTCATAATAGAGACGTGCTTTGCGTCCTGAGCGAGCCGTTCTATCCCAGTTCGGTAAGAGTGTTGGATATACGTTTTCCCACTTGTCTTCTTTGACGTAAAGGTATTTATTTATCTCTTTTTGCTTGATTTTGCTAACAGGAGTGTAATGGAACAATCGCATGGCTACTGATCGCCATACCTTCTCTATCCATGAACGAGCCATATAGTCCGCTCTCTTGAATCCACGGGAGTTGATGGCATCATAACCTACATCCAAAAGCTTCTGGTAGTTCTCTGCCGCATGATCTGGGAGTTTATTGCCAATTAGACTCTTAACATTGATCTCATCATCATATGTGGAATAACCTAATCCAACGAACCATATTCCAGGCAAACCATTCTGCTTGGCAAGGTTCTGCCATAGATTGATGAATGCTTTCGGATCAGGGAATCCTAATGCGCTGAAAACAAAGAATAGCGGTTTGTCATCTACGGTGATATAACGTTTGTCTCTGAAAGCCGGCAAGACATCATAAAAATGCTTGATATATTCTTCTTCGGAATATATGACTTTCATAAGTGTCTGCTCTTGTACCTTTTTGTGACCAACATCCCAAGTTTTGTTCGTCCAATCATGGTTAGCCCATCCTAAGCAGAACGGAAAATCCGGTTTTCCGGAAGCAAGTACCTCGTTGAAAGGGCGTTCCAGTAATTGCCGGTCATGACTAAACCAGTAATGCCAATAGCAAAAGCCTTCAATACCGGCTTCACGTGCCATTTCGGCTTGCGCTTCACGCACTTCGGGCATTCGCAAATCATAGTATCCCAAATCTGCAGGAACACGAGGCTGGAGGTGCCCTTTGAATAATGGCTTTGCTTTTCCAACATTGGTCCATTCCGTAAATCCTTTTCCCCACCATTGGTCATTCTCCGGGATGGGATGAAACTGTGGCAGGTAAAAGGCAATGACGCGAGCTTTATTACTTTTCATAGTTCACTATTTATTTGCTATCTGCATGTACACATTGTCGAACACATTTTTTGCAATGTATTTCCATGACTTTTGTCCATTAGTATATGTTGTATGAATCTTTTGTGAGAATTGTTGTTGCATTTCAGGATATTCTATTATCTGGCATATGGCATCTGCTAATGCTTGCACATTTTTGGGAGGAACGATAAGTCCATATTCTCCATTCCCAACCATATCAGGTAAGCCGCCAACATTAGTCACGATACATGGCTTATCAAACGCGTATGCGGACATAACTACACCGCTTTGTGTAGCATCGATATATGGACACACCACACATTCTGCATTAGCAATTAGAGATGCTTGCTCTGCATCATCAATATATCGATTGCGGATGTCAAAATAATCGTATGTGTAATATTCACTTATGTCAAAATAGTACATTCCTCCTCCTGCAATAATCAATTTGAAGTTCGGATGTTTTCTGTGTACCAATTTCATTGCAGGGAATAAGTAATCCAATCCTTTATGACTCCATATTCTTCCTATAAACAATATATACTTATCACGTGACTTTTGATGGGATTCATAGATGCGCAAATACGAATACACGCTAAGTGTACTTTCAAAGACCTGTTTCTTTTGTAACTTATAAAAATTAATAAAGTCCTGTGTTTGAACTGAATTAAACACTATAAAATGTGATAGACTTTTGAACATGAGTCGCCGATAGGCTTCAACTACTTTTGAACGCATGTATGAATGGCTAAAAGGATCATGAACCGACATAACTGATTTATGCCGAAATCTGAGTAATTCCATCTCGTTTGCACGCAATGATTCCGTAAAATGTATGACATCAAAATGCTCTTTCTTTAATAATTTAGCCAATTGATGGGTGATTTTGAAATTGGATAAGTCGCGACTACTTCGTTCATAACGTACGACTATCTTCGTTTTATCCAAATCAATGAGTTCTTTCAACACTGCCATTTCCGGAATATTTATCGCCTTATATATCCCGGATTTTTCTAGTTTAGGACACTCAATGGCGCACCCTTTGAATTCCGGTCGAGCGATAGGAAAATAATGAATATCACAATAGTTTCGCATTTCGTGAATAAATGATATATCCACATTGGCGAAATATATAGGTGATATATAAGCGACTTTAAGCATATTTTACGTATTTGCGTATTCTTGTATCAATTTATCAATTACATTTAGCAGTGGCCCGACTGATGTACTTGGCCTATGGTGAATGCGGTTTGCAATGTTTCCTAATATGTTCTCTAATTGAGTGTATCTTCTTTCCCTCTGCAAAAACTCAACTGCGGTTAAACCTTGCTTTTGGGCAACATAAGTTAATGATCGTAGCTGACGCTCTACTTGCTTTTCCGAGAACTCCCTATCTCCGGCGAGATGAATATATTTGTGCTGTTGTAGATAAATGAATTTTGCATTCTTAAACCATTTGCGTAATCTTAGATGAATATCCATCTCTTCTCCGTACATAAATATTTTCTCATCAAAATATCCGATATCGGCAAAAGCATCTTTGCGAATGAAGAAGAAAGCGCCTTGCAGCCACATGTATCTATCGATATAGATGTCTTTTTTTGTGGCTATATATCGTATTATGAACCTGAATAAAGGAGGTAGTGTATATAGTGGATAATACGAAATAGCTTTTCTGGTTGAATCGTAATATTGTTTTCCTCCGCACATGATCATGTCCTTTCGCTGTAATGTTTCAACCGCTGTTTCAAAGATGGGCATTATGAGTCGTATATCGGGATTCATGATGGCGATGATAGGTGCTGTGGCAAGCTGGATGCCGACATTATTCCCTTGGCCGTATCCGCCATTGGTTGTGTTGGATACAACGATAACTTTATCTCCGTATAGTTGCTGTATCTTTTTATACATTTTGTCATAATCGCGACTACAATTATCCACTACAATGATTTCAAGTTCATCTCCAATATCATTGTATTGATATACAGAAGCAAGACAATCGTAAATGTCTTTTTCTGAATTATATGTTACTATTATGATGGATATTTTTTTATTCATTATAGGCTATTATGGGATGTCAATCTAAATTTGTAACGAAAAACTATATATAGAAAATATGAAAATAAAACGTATAACGAATTAAAAAGTCTTAAAAAAGGTACATCAAATATACCGCGAACGATGATGCAAGAGCATACGGCAAAAAGGATAAGGGCGGAGAAGTCTATTTCATTCTGCTTAGGGAGAACTAATTTTTGCATAGTGAGCTGAAACACCATAACGTATAGTACCATCCCAATGATTCCAATATCTAAAATCAAAGAGCCGAATAAAGTAAAAAATACGTTAACTCGGATAGGATATTCTTCTGCGAGCATTGAATAAAATTCCTTCATGTCATATGTTTGATGATTAATCAGCATATTAGAGAGAGGAAATACTCGCTGTATATGCCAGTGCTCTAGCTCTGCATATGGTAATGCGGCGCAAAAATTATTAAAAGGTTGTCCTGCGTATGCAATAAACGAATCGATAGCATATTGAGTGTCGAAACTAAATCTTGAGACGGTGATTAACCATAATCCCAAAAACCCAACACCTCCGGCAATCAGCATGATAAGGAGTATTTGTTTACGCAAGATAGCGTTCATGTGTTTTCTGAATAATGCATAAAACATCATAAATGTGAGTCCCCACCAAAGTACTTCTGCGCGACCGCCTGTAGCATATCCGGATATCATTAGTATCATTGACATGAATAGTAAAGCGATGCGTATTAATTTGGATTGTGGACAAATAGTGATGGAGGCAAACCAACAAAGTAAGGTTAAGGGATATCCCACTGCTATCATTTTGGGTATCCATAGCAAAAACAGACCTTTGCTTTGGTAAAAAGCTGAATTATCATGGCTGTTTGCATAGTTCTCATCTCCACTTAGCATAAAACCTTCTCTTACCACATCAATAAAACCGCCAAATAGAATCCATACAAGCACACTAATACAGATGAACCAGCAAAGGTATTTAAAAAGAGTAGGCTTCTGAACGGTCAGATGGATGTCTGGATTATCCATTTTTGTAAACGGACATAAAACCACCGTCCATAATAAGCAATATAGTAGCGTAGAGATAGGGGTGATAGCATATTCATTCACACCGAGAACACCGTATAGATTATGCGTGTCAACGAGTATGGAAAAAAATGCAGACGCATCGATCCACGCAATTGCCACGAATCCAGCGCCAATAGTACGATACTTATACCAGTACCAAAGGAGAAAAATGGTAAAATATATGAATGGAATAAATGCCATATTTGTTGTGTGGATGCAGAGATTCCTATATGTTAAAAATAAAGTTCTTTAATAACTACACTTGGCCATTTCCAATTCTGGTATGCTAATTGGGCGAGACCAGGGGCTAATATCAGTCCCCAAATACCCATTTGCATGGGCGAGAGGAAAATGAATAATAATAGGATCGTCGCTGCTCCACTGACCAAAGATGGGATAAAGAACGGAATCCTGTTATCTGCCATGATAAATCCTGCTGACGTGGAGTGGTTGTGCTCTAACGCGCTGATAAGCAGCATAACTATCAACATTGCCGTAGGAAGAAAATGTGTTTGACTACCAATCAGGTCTAAAGCCCAATCACCCAAGAAGATCCATGCAATACCTCCCACAATGTATATGATCCATAAGCTGCTTATGCAAAGTATAAAATAGTGCTTGAGTTGTTGAATGTTGTTCTCTGCGCGGAGTTGAGCTAATTTTGGTATATACGATTGATAAAAGACCGTAGCACACCGCGCAAGGATATCCATCACCTGCATGGTGATACCATAAAAGGCAATTTCCTCAAGCGTCAAGAATGCCGAACCTATCAAAATGGCGGATTTGTTCACTAAAAAACTACCTACTTGCGTTAAACCAATCTTGGTCGCATTGGGAATGATGGCTGTGAGTATCTCTTTCGGATCTTCGGCTTCTACATCCCGTAATCGACCTTTCAGTTCCGGGGTGAAAAAGACGCGATAGGATAAGACACGACGTATGACAATTGATATCAATTGAGAACTAACAATGGCTGTTAACCCAAAACCGGCATATATTAAACCGATTGCTAACCCAATGTAAACAACTTGTCCTAAGATGGTAATCTGTTGAATGCGCTTGACATATCCTTTGCCTGTTAATAGTGCATCGTAGTAGAAAGAGTAGAGATTGTAGCAATGTAATGCAATGAGCAGAAACCATGCTATAAGAGTATCTTGACGATTTCCTGAGTATTTTTGTAAAATACAGTAAAAATATGCCGTCCCAGCCGTGGATAATAATACAAAGGCACCCAATGCTATCCACTGGTAGAATCGGCGCATCGCCTTTAATGAACCTTTAAGCAAACCATAATCGATAGTTGCATCCGTATCGATATGGTTAACTCCGTTTTTTTGAAGTTTCTTGACTCCCGAGAAGATATAACTGATATTTCTGGCAAAAGTAGGGCGAAAACCAAAATCTAACATTAACACCAACGCAGTGATCGTATGGAAAATATTCCAAATACCAACTGTTTCTTGTGGCATCATATGTAGAATAAATGGGAGCAATACGACACCGGCTCCAATAGTGAATGCCGTAGAGACATAGCTCCATACTATATCCTTCTTGCCAATATGTTCGATCTTTTCAGCCATCGGTATTCTGTTTTTTTGCGATCAGTATTCTGTATTTAAATTGCGAGTGTTAGTCGCGGCGGAAGATGTCACGGGTATAAACTTTTTCTTGGACATCGTCGAGGACAGGGTCAAAACGATTGGCGATGATGGCTTGAGAACGGGACTTGAAGGCGGCAAGGTCGTTCACTACGAGAGAACCGAAGAAAGTTGAATTGTCCGGCAAAGTGGGTTCGTAAATGATGACTTGGGCACCTTTGGCCTTCACACGTTTCATGATGCCCTGAATAGAGGACTGACGGAAATTGTCGGAGTTCGACTTCATCGTCAAGCGGTAAACGCCGATGACGCACGGGTGCTCCTCCGAGGCGTTGTACTGGCCGTTGTTGTAATAGTCGTAATAGCCGGCTTTCGCCAAGACGCGGTCGGCGATGAAGTCTTTGCGGGTGCGATTAGACTCGACGATGGCTTCAATGAGGTTCTCGGGGACGTCTTGGTAATTGGCGAGAAGTTGTTTGGTATCCTTTGGGAGACAATAACCGCCATAACCAAAAGAGGGGTTGTTATAGTGCGTGCCGATACGCGGATCAAGGCAGACACCATCGATGATGTCCTGTGTGTTGAGACCTTTCATCTCCGCGTATGTGTCGAGTTCGTTGAAATAGCTGACGCGCAGGGCAAGGTACGTGTTGGCAAAGAGTTTGACGGCTTCGGCTTCGGTCAGTCCCATGATGCGGGTCTCGATGTCCTCTTTGATGGCTCCCTCTTTGAGGAGTGCCGCAAAACGCTCTGCGGCTTTGGTAAGACGTTCGTCTCCTTTGACCGTTCCGACGATGATACGGGAAGGGTAGAGGTTGTCGTAAAGCGCTTTGGACTCACGAAGAAACTCCGGCGAAAAGAGGATGTTGTCGCAGTTGTATTTGCGGCGGACAGACTCGGTGTAACCGACAGGAATGGTTGATTTGATGACCATGATTGCCTGCGGGTTGACGCGGAGGACGGTTTCAATGACGTTCTCCACAGCCGAAGTGTCGAAATAATTCCGCTGGCTGTCATAGTTCGTCGGGGCGGCAATAACGACGTATTCCGCATCCTTATAAGCGGATTCTGCATCGAGTGTCGCCGTGAGGTCGAGTTCTTTTTCGGCGAGGTATTTCTCAATATACTCGTC
>CAMNCW010000042.1 GCA_946534715.1 uncultured Bacteroidales bacterium
TCTTGGCAATCTTGACAAAGTTCTGCCTGAAGTTTGCCAACTTGGTCAACTTTGCCATGTCATTTTTTTGCTTTGCACTTTCTGCACTTTCTGCACTTTCCCCCTCCAAAGTGCAATAGTGCAAATAGTGCAGTGCATTTTTTTCGAACGCTATGTTCAAAAATTGAGCGTTAGTCATTCTTATATGTTCTTAGTCATTCGTTAACCATTCTCGGACCTATTACGTACTCGGAACGAACCCGGAAACCGATTCAAACGCCTCTCCGAAACACCCCAAACCGTACGTACACGTCCGTAATGGTCGCGAGATGGTCACGGAAATGAAAGCTAAATTATCGCTAAGTACACACTCTATACATGCTAAAATGATGCTAGTAGCGCGAGAGTGGCGCGAGAGTGGCTGATTGACTGCTGTGATAAATAGCGTACCTTACGCGTATGTTGCGCGTATCTTAGATGGATGCCGTGGTGAGATTTTGCAAAATAATTCGCTTAGCTGATTTCGCCCCAATTGTAGGACTGAGAGATGCGGAGGAAGTCTAAATGACGTTTGTAGATACGGTTCATTTCGTCCTCAAGGAGCGGATCTTGGTCTAATATGTCCATGGCGGCTTGACGCGCTAAGGCGACAAGTCGTCCGTCGGTTGCCAAGTTGGCGATGTGAAGCGCAAAAGGCGTGCCGGATTGCATGGTTCCTTCCAAATCGCCCGGACCGCGGAGTTGAAGATCCGCTTCGGCGATGCGGAAACCGTCGTTGGTCTCCACCATGATATTCATTCGTTTGCGGGTCTCGGAACTCATCTCAAAGTCGGTCAGCAGAATGCAGAAACTCTGGTCTCCGCCACGGCCGACCCTTCCGCGGAGCTGATGCAACTGGCTGAGACCGAAACGCTCGGCATTCTGGATGATCATAACTGTGGCATTGGGCACGTTCACTCCCACTTCTATGACCGTAGTAGCCACTAAAATCTGAGTCTCGCCTGTGGCAAAACGACTCATCTGCAGGTCTTTGTCCGCGGCTTTCATCTGACCGTGTACCATAGAGATCTTATATTCAGGAAAAGCTTCACAGAGTTCGTTGAAACCGTTCTCCAAGTCTTGAAGATCCATTTTCTCGTTCTCTTTGATCAGCGGATAGACGACATAGACCTGCCGTCCGTCCTGTATCTGTTTGCGGACGAACGAATAGACCTGTGCGCGGCGCTTGATGTCGTAATGGATGGTCTGCACGGGTTTGCGTCCCGGCGGCAGTTCATCGATGATGCTGACGTGCAAATCGCCATAGACGGTCATCGCCAGCGTACGCGGAATAGGTGTTGCGGTCATGACGAGGATATGTGGCGGCAACTGGTTCTTGGTCCATAGCTTGGCGCGCTGGGCTACTCCGAAGCGGTGTTGCTCGTCAATGACGACGAAACCGAGGTTCTGCCACTGAACGGCATCCTCCAGTAACGCGTGCGTACCTATTAATATATGGATCGTGCCGTTCATGATACCGTTATGGATCGGCACACGGTTCTTGGCCGTTGTGGAGCCTGTCAAAAGCGCCACATGAACAGCATCGCCCAACGGAGCCAAGAAGGCTTTGAGGGTCTCGTAATGTTGGTTCGCGAGGATCTCCGTCGGCGCCATGATACAGGTCTGGTAATTATTATCTACCGCCAATAAGCAGCATAGCAATGCCACTAATGTCTTGCCGGAGCCCACATCGCCTTGCAGGAGACGGTTCATCTGATGTCCGGACTTGAGATCGTCGTGGATCTCATGAATCACCCGTTTCTGTGCGCCGGTGAGGTCAAACGGCAGGGCTTTGTACAAGGCGTGAAAACGGCTTCCGACAAGCGGCATGGCGAAACCGGGATTCTGCTCACGCCGTTTCATCTGTCTCAGAATCTGCAACTGAACGTAGAACAATTCCTCGAATTTGAGCCTTGCCCGTGCGTTCTGCATGGAGAGGGTGTCTTTCGGGAAATGGACGTTCACCAGCGCGTCTTTGAGACTCATGAGCCGGTATTTTTGCAACACATCCGCTCCCATCGTGTCCTGTACGCCGGCTTTGAGGTCTGGTATCAGTTCGGCAATAATGGAACGTAAGGTCTTGGAGTTCAGTCCATGCCGCTTCATGACCTCGGTGGTGTTGTAATACGGCTCCAAGCCTTGTGTCATCTCCGGCGTGACCTTGTCCCAGGGCGTCAGATCCGGGTGGACGAAATTATAGACATGCTGGAAGCGGCTTGGCTTGCCGAAAAGGAGGTATTTGACACCCCGCTGCAACTTCAGGTATTTGACACCCTGAAACCATACCAACTCACATTGATGCGTGCCGTCGTTGAAGGTGGCGGAGAGTCGTTGCGCTTTGCCGATACCGATGGTATGCCATTCGGTCAGTTCGCCGATGATCTGGACATACGTGTCCTCATCGTCGATCTCGGCGATTTTATAGAACTTGCTCCGGTCGATATATTTATAGGGGTATTGGCGCAGCAGATCCATAGCTGTGCGCACGCCTAATTCCTTATAAAGAATGTCGGCACGTTTGGTACCGACATTCTTACAATAGGTGATATCTCGCTGAGATAGTTCCATTAAACATTATTGGAGTTTGAAGTTAACCGGTACCGTGTATTTCACGCGTACAGCTTTACCACGTTGCTTACCGGGTTTCCACTTCGGCATGGACTTGATGACGCGTACCGCCTCTTTGTCCAGCGACGGGTCACCACCCGAACGAACAACTTCTACATCCACGATCGAACCGTCTTTGTTGACCACGAACTGGCAGATAACACGACCTTGAATTCCGTTCTCCTGCGCAATAACCGGGTACTTGACGTTCTCGCTGAGGTACTTGAAGAGTGCCTGCTGTCCACCCGGGAACTCCGGCATGGACTCAACGACTACGAAGACTACTTCTTCTTCCTCTTCTTCAACCGGTGCCTCTACCGGAGCAGCGATAACAACCTCGGTCTCCTTGTCATCCTCGGTATTCACCTCGATAGACTCGGTCTCTACGTTATCCTCTACTACGTTCAGCACTTCCACCTCTTGAACTGCAGGGGGTGGGGGAGGAGGAGGAGTCTCTTGGGTCGTTTGCTGAATCTCTACTTCTTCCTCAAAGAGGAACTCGGTGTCGGTAACCTCATACTTGGTTACTTCTTTCTCTGTCCATTCCAGCGCCACGTAAACGAGGCTGAGAACGAAAACAAGACCCATCAAAATATAGATGAGTTTGTCATTCTCCAAACTGGCTTTTTCTGATTTTTTGACTTGCATATACTGTGTTTTTTAGGTCAGTTTTCTTCCGCCAAAAGGCATCGGGTTTCAAAATCGGCTACAAAATTACAACTTTTTTTTTATTTATGCAAATAAATTGTGAAAAATTTGTATATTTGCAAATATTTTTGTACCTTTGCACCCGAAAAATGATAAATCTACTGTCAAGAATATGGAAATCGTCGTCTGCACGCAATGTCGGCAAGCTGCTTTCGGCGAATGTGTTTGCACAACTTTTGGGCATCTTGGTTTATCCTATTTTAACGCGTATGTACGCGCCCGAAGAATTTGCACTTCTATCTCTCTTTACGAGTATTCTTGGTGTGGCTGTCTTGGTGGCTACCGGTGAATATCAATATGCAATCGTCTTACCCAAAGAAGAGGAGAAAGCAAGGGCTTTGGTGAAGCTTTCCGGAACTATCATGCTGGTCGTCGTGGGTGTGTTTTGTCTCTCCTTGCCTTTTTCTTCCTCTATTGTGTCACTCTTTCATGCACCCGAATTAGCGCACTGGTGGTGGGCGATGCCTCTTTCCGTGGCGGTAATTGGAAGTTGGAATATACTCAATTATTGGTACATCCGCCGCAAGGCATTTACGCGGATCAGCGGGTATCAAGTTTCTCAGAGTGCTCTTTCAGCCGGAGCTAAAATAGGTCTCGGGGCATTGGGACAACTTCATGGAGGAATGATCTTGGCTTCTGTGATGGCTCCGTTGCTTTCTATTTTGATTTCTATCGGGTTGGCATGGAAAAAACATCTCTCCGAACTCTTCTCATCCCCTGCTACTCCCATGAAGGAAGTAGCGCGTGAGTATGCCAACTTCCCTAAATACAATCTCCCCCATGCTTTAGTGAATTCATTGGCACAAGCTATGCCGGTGTGGCTCTTAACACCTGTTTTCGGATTGAAAGAAGTGGGGATGTTCTCGTTGGCGATGATGGCTTCATATGTGCCTCTCAGTATTATTGCCCGCGCTTGTTATCAGGTGCTATTCCAGAAAGTCTCTGTGTTGGTCCAAGACCGTCAGCCCATTACCTCTGTCCTGCGGCAGTTCATGTTTGGAATGAGTGCTGTCCTTTTGGTCGGTATGGGTGCTATTTATTGGGTGATGCCTCAGTTAGTGACGTTTTTGTTCGGAACCGAATGGTTGGAATCGGCTTCAATCATCCGTGCGCTCTATCCTTATCTTGTCCTTACCCCTATCTGTGGTACCATCTGTTTCCTGTCAGATGTGTTCGGCAAACAAAAAGCCGCCTTGTGGATGGAAGCGGCTTATGTGCTGATGATGGGTGTTGCGTTGGAAACAGGTATCCATTGCGGTGGTTTTATGACGAGTATTTGGCTCCTTTCCTGGACGCGGTTTGCGTATCTTTTGGTTCAAATGGTATGGTTCTTGTCGCTCGTTCGAAACTATCACAAGACACTTTCGTAGATCGCTTTTAATTGTTTTCCCACGTTCTCAAAACTATATTTCTCTCCGTGTTGGCGGATGAGAATAGGATCATATTCTCTAAAATAATCCAGCATGTAGTTCATCGCTTCGGATAGTGCTTGCTCATCGCGTGGTGGCACTAAAACGCCGCATTCCTTTGAAACCATTTCCGGCATTCCACCTGCGCGCGTGGCTATGATAGGTGTTCCACTCGCCATACTTTCGGAGAGTACAACCGGTGCGTTTTCATAGTTGGAACTGAGCACAAACACATCCGCCTTTTGCATTTCCTTTGCTACTTCTTGCGGGGTGAGTTCGCCTGTCCAATGTAACAAGGTTTTGGGGATCTCCAACTCTTCCGCGTACGTGCGAACCTCTTTGTAATCAATACCTGTTCCTACAAGTACCAATCTCCAATCCTGGCGTTTTTCGCTCAGACTTTTGGCGGCTCGCAAGAGCCCTTTCACGTTCTTCGCTTGCTCGTCGAAACAACTTACATGCAGTATGGTTTTTATTCCATCATTCGATTTGGTGTTTTCTGAATGATCGTAGAAGAAATCATCCACCACATTGCAGATTTTCTCCCATCGCGCGTTTTGAATACCACAGGCTTGCATCGCTTCTTTGAGGCGGTTAGAAACGGGCATAATGACACTTGCCTGAGTTGCAATGTGCTCATATAATTTACGTTTGAGCGGTCCATTGTTTCGCAAATATGCACCGTTCTCCGGCAAAAATCCGCTCCAATGCTCGATGATGACATAGGGGATTTTGTAACGGCGCTTGAGATAGCGGGCGAGAAGTCCTTGCTTTTGTATGACGTTGAGTTGGACGATGTCAGGCATCCATCCTTCTATTTGAAGTGCTCTCCATTGCCGCCAGATACCTATCCATTCGGGTGCGTCAATAACGCGCACATCGCATCCTTGCGCACGAACGGCCTCTACGTGCTTTTGCACGAAGAGACCTGCCATTGCGTCTTTTTCAGACGGATACCAAGGTGTAAGGAAGAGGACTTTCACTTTTTGAACTCTATTTTCAGTACATTAACCATTCTCGGATTTTTTGAAACCAAATGGCAACGCGGAAAAGGGGTTTGTAGTATTTCTCGACGGAATAGTATTTAGTGGGTGTTGAACCGAACTGCTTGTAGTGGTTAGCGATGCCTTTGTCAATGGATCCTTCGAAATCAAAGCGGACATGTTTCTCGCGGGCGAGTTTCATGGCTTCGAGGACAAGGAGTGCAGATGCGCCGGAGTCACCGAATGCAGGATCATATGTCGGGATGAGATAATACATAAAATGCTTGTCCCAAACGAGGAAAGCCGCTGCATAAGGCACTCCGTCTGCATTGCAGATACTGAGTATTTGGCATTGATCATGGCGGCGGGCTTTGCGCTCCAAAACGAGTAAGAACTCGCGGCTATACATACATTTGCGTTTACGCCCCTCCAAACAATGGGTGTGGAATTTATAGAAATCTTCCACGTCCATTGTGCGCTCGGCATGCAGGCTCAGCGCTTTTTGGAGTTGGCGCTTTTTGTTCTTGCTGAACGAGTCGATGAGTGCATCCAAGTCACTTAAATCCTCTACACGGTACGTCACTCGCTCGCGTGTCTTGAAACCCAGACCCTGCATCGGTTCGACGCAAAGGCTACCCGGTGCGTACTGCTGGTAATAATACGCCAAGCCCATAGAATCTAACTGCTCTTTGATCTGACGGCATACTTCGGCGGTGCGCCATTTGTCACCTGTTACTTCGGGCGTAACCCAAATACCTCCGATTTGGGTCTCTTGGGGCATAATAATATATTTGTACCACGCGCGCTTGCGCAATAAATAAGGTAAAGCGCCCATGATCTGTCCGTCGTTTTCAACGAGGATGACGTCCCATTGTTTACCTGCGCACACGGCGTCCATCCACCAAGGCATCATAAAGATGGGCAGGAAATCCTGCTGTTCAGCCCATTCCGTATATCGCTCTTTGTTGGTCATGGAAGAAGTTTACAATTTACAATTTACGATTCACAATTCTTAGCCCTAAAGGGCACGATTATTTGGCAAAGCCAAATTTACACAATTCTCAATTTCTGAATAAGCCGTTGAAGAAACCGCCTTGGTTTTGTGTCTCGGGAGCTGCTTGTGCTTCGTCGTTTACGTTTTCAGGTGCTTCTTCGGGTGCTTGTTCGTTGAGTTCGGCAGGTTGGTTTCTGTATATCTCAGGACGATGGAGGATCTGGATGTTCTCTACAATAACCTCTGTTTTGCGGCGGATCTGTCCGTCTTTCTCCCATGTACGTGTTTTGAGCTTACCCTCCACATAGACTTTCATGCTCTTCTTAACGTACTGCTGAGCCCATTCAGCGAGGTTTCTCCATAAAACAATTGAGTGCCACTCTGTGACATCGGGCACTTGTGTGCCGTTTTGCATAACATAACCGCGTTCAGTAGTTGCCAAATTGAAAGTTGCAATTGCTACGCCTCTGTCCAAGTAACGTACTTCCGGGTCTGCGCCAACGTTACCAATAAGAATTACTTTGTTTACACTTGCCATAATTAGATTTGTTTAGTTATATTTAAGTTGTATTTTCAAAAAGCAGTGCAAAGGTACAACTTTTTTTTGACATATGCAAATTTTTCAAAAAAAACACGCAAAAACTTGCATATATGCGATTTTTGTTGTAACTTTGCAGCAAATTTGTAAAATATATTATGAAACGCACATTTTTGTATGTCGCAGCAGTCCTGCTGACGGTGAGCATTTGGGCTAATGCGCAAGAAGAAACGAGCGGTCAGTACGTTCGTTGTATTGCTTTTTACAACCTGGAGAACTTGTTCGACACGATTCATGACGAGGGTAAGAACGACTACGAGTATCTGCCGGACGGCGGAAACAAGTGGACTTCGATGAAGTATGAGAACAAAGTGAAGAACATGGCTTATGCCGTTTCTCAGTTGGGAACCGATTATGATCCCCGCGGGGCTGCGTGTGTGGGCGTGGCAGAGGTGGAGAATATCGGCTGTCTGTATGATTTGTGCGCCGAGGCGAACGCCAAATACGGCAGGAGGCTGAAACCGATTTTGTTGGAAGGCCCGGATCGCCGCGGTGTTGATGTGGGCTTTTTATATGATAGTATAATGTTCAAGCCGTCGAAAGTGAACGGTTTTGAGTTGAAAGCACACTATGCAGATGGCGGAGAGATCAAGACCCGTTTGCAGTTGTGCGTGTCGGGTTATCTGATGGGTGACGGCAAGCCGGAGAAAATGCACATTATAGTGAATCACTGGCCGAGCCGTTACGGCGGCGAGTTGTCAAGCCGTCCGGGTCGTGACACAGCAGCGATGTTGTGCATGTCCATTTGCGATTCGATTTACCGCAAAGAGCCGAACGCGAAGATTGTTATTATGGGTGACTTGAACGACGATCCGTACAACCATTCGTGTAAGGATGTGCTCAAAGCCCGCAAGTACCGCGAGGAAGTGGAACCGAAGGGATTCTTCAATACCATGTGGCAGATATTGGACAAAGGAACGGGTTCATTGGCATATAACGGAAGTTGGAACCTCTTCGACCAAATTATTATCAATGAACCGCTTATGAATGAGAAGTTGGAAAGCGGCAAATGGACGTATTGGAAGCCGCAGATCTTCAATAAGCCGTTCCTGACCGTTCAGGAAGGCAAAGACAAGGGAACTCCGCTGCGTACGCACAAGGCCGGCGTTTGGCAAAACGGCTACGGAGACCACTATCCGACGATGATTTACCTCATCAGACAGAAATAAGGGCTTTTAGTTGAAAGTTGAGCGTTGAGAGAAGTCTTCTGGTAGAAAGTTTAAAGTAAAAAAAAGAATATGACATTACAGCTGAATAGAAACACGACGCCGATAAAAATGCGTAATTATGGGCGGATAGTGCAAGACCTGATTTCTTACGCATCCCAGATGGAAGCAGGTGTAGAGCGCGATTCATTGGAACTGTATATCGCGCAATGTATGCGTCAACGGAACTTGGTTTGGAATAGAGACCAAGAGACAGGATTGAACCGTGTAAAAGAGGATATAATCCGTCTTTCCGATGGTAAACTGCAATGCGAATCACCACTGTTTATGCAGTTTATGGCGCAACCCGGCTTAGTCGGCATGGGACAGAAAAGAAAGAAAAAATAACTAAGGTTATATGGAATCATTAAATCGTTTTAAGGTGTTCGCCGGTTCGAAAGGCGAAGCGTTAGCACAAGGTATTTGTGATGAACTGGGGTGCCAACTGGGTAATGTGCGTGTCGATCGTTTCTCGGACGGCGAGTTCTGCGCTTATTTCGAGGAATCCGTGCGCGGCAAGGCTGTTTATTTAGTACAATCGACCTGTCCAAACAGCGACAATCTGATGGAGTTACTCCTTATGATAGACGCGGCCAAGCGCGCGAGCGCGAGCAAGGTGATCGCCGTGATCCCTTATTTCGGCTGGGCCCGTCAGGACAGGAAAGACAAACCGCGCGTGTCCATCGGCGCAAAATTAGTAGCCAACATGATCCAGACAGCAGGAGCTGACCGTGTGATCACAGTGGATCTGCATGCTGACCAGATACAAGGGTTCTTCGACATTCCGGTGGATCATATCTTCGGTTCGAACGTGCTGGCGCCTTATATTGCGAGCCTGAATTTGAAGAAACTGATTGTGGCTTCTCCGGATGTGGGCGGTTCCAAACGTGCGTCTAATTTTGCGAAGAAGCTGCATGTGATGACCGGTCATGAAGTGCCGATGGTGATCTGTTACAAGAACCGTCCGAACTTCAACCAGGTGTCCGAGATCCGAGTGCTGGGCGACGTCTATGGTAAAGATGTGGTCATCGTGGATGACATAGCTGACACCGCCGGAACGCTTTGCAAGGCGGCGGATGTGATGGTGGCAGGTGGAGCCAAGTCCGTTCGTGCGGTTGTTTCGCACGGCGTGCTCAGCGGCAATGCTTGCCAGCGGATTGAGGAATCCGTTTTAGATGAGTTAGTGTGCACCGATTCGCTGCCCTTGGATCTGAGCCGTTGCAGCAAGTTGCATGTGGAGAGCCTCGCTAAACCGTTTGCAGCGACAATCCGTGCTATTCAAAACCATACTTCTGTAAGCGAAGCGAACGCACAATGAGAAAAACAGTATATTTCATAGTTGGGGCATTGTTGCTCCTGACGGCTTGTGCGAAAAAGCAAGTGGTAGCGGATCGTCCTGCTTTCAGCAGCGATTCGGCATATGCGTATATCGAGAAGCAGATGGCTTTTGGTCCGCGTGTACCGAATAGTGCCGCGCATATGCAATGTGCGGTTTGGCTGATTGAACAACTGCGTGCTTGCGGAGCAGAAGTGGAGTTGCAAAAAGGACAAATGCCTGATTATCGCGGCAATAACCAGCAGATTTACAATATTATCGGACATTTCTATACGCCTCAGACGGTTTCCCGTCCGCGTCTGTTGTTAGGCGCGCACTATGATACGCGGCCTTGGTGTGACGAGGAAGAGAACTACGACGACCGGATGTATAACGTACCGGGCGCGAATGATGGCGCATCGGGTGTGGGTGTGCTGCTGGAAGTAGCAAGGCAGTTAGGGAAAAGGATGGCTGATTCGTCCCTGACGACGCCGGTGGATATCATGTTCTTTGATTGCGAAGACATGGGCACGCCGCGTATCTATACCGGCGAGGAGCGCGAAGATACATGGTGTCTGGGAAGCCAGTTATGGGCAACGAATTACAGTCGTCAGCCTTCTGTGGCATATAAGTACGGTATTGTGCTGGACATGGTCGGCGCGCCGGATGCGTTCTTCCCCAAAGAGATGTATTCGACCACTTATGCCGGCAATTATCAGCAACAGATCTGGCGTTCGGCAGAGCAGTTGGGCTACGGTTCGCTCTTCTCTAACCAGCAATCATACCCCATTACGGATGATCATTATTACATCAATTATATCGCCGGCATTCCGTGTGTGGACGTGATTCATTACGATATCCGCAATGCAACAGGTTTTGCGTGGTGGTGGCACACGCGCAACGATAACATGGACAATATCTCCAAATCAACCCTTCAGGCGGTTGGCGAAGTGGTAATGTCTCAAATTAAATGACAAATGACAAATAATCTTTTAACGATAAAAGATCTGCACGCCTCCATCGGCGGCAAAGAGATATTAAAAGGTGTGAATCTCGTCATCAATGAGGGCGAGGTACATGCCATTATGGGTCCGAACGGGGCAGGAAAGAGTACGTTGAGTGCGGTCTTGACAGGCAATCCGGCTTATGAAGTGACAGCCGGGGAGGTTTATCTGAAGGGTCAGAACCTGCTGGAGATGGTGCCTGAAGTGCGCGCACGCGCGGGCGTGTTCCTTTCTTTTCAATATCCCGTCGAGATTCCGGGCGTGAGTATGACCAATTTCATGCGCACCGCTATCAACGAAAAACGTGCCTATGAAGGAAAAGAACCGCTCTCCGCTAAAGAGTTCCTTTCGCTCATGAGGGAAAAGAAAAAACTCCTTGAACTGCCAGACAAACTGAATAACCGCTCGGTGAATGAGGGTTTTTCCGGTGGTGAGAAGAAGAAAAACGAGATCTTCCAAATGGCGATGCTTAATCCGTGTCTGGCTATTCTCGATGAGACGGATTCCGGTCTTGATATTGATGCTTTGCGCATTGTGGCAGAAGGCGTGAACAGGCTGAAAAGCCCGGAGAATGCGTCGATTGTTATTACCCACTACCAGCGTCTTTTGGACTACATCGTGCCGGATTTTGTGCATGTGCTGGCAGATGGCAAAATCGTCAAAACGGGTGACAAATCCCTCGCACTCGAACTCGAAGAAAAAGGCTACGAAGGATTAAATCTATGAGCGAGATAACTATTTATAGCGGCGAGACGTTCGAGCGGGTTTTTCTCAACGAACCCAACATAGACCTCCACATAACACAGGAGGCGGATTCTCATGTAAAGATTCACCTGCTTTATCTCCCAAGTAAATCTTCCTCCCTCTCCTTAGGAGAGGGGCGGGGTGAGGTGTGGGTGACCCAAGCCGGTCGTGATTGTTCTACGGAGATATACGCTCTTGCTTTTTTGCATGGAGAAGAAAAGGTGACAACTGAGACACATGTGAAGCACGCTGTGGGAGAAGGAACGTCTAATCAGTTGATTAAGTTTGTGTTAGCCGATAAGTCCCGTGGTCGTTTTGTGGGGAATTTGAAGATAGCGCAGGACGCACAGAAGACTGAAGCCCATCAGACCAACCGCAATCTGCTCCTTTCTGATGAAGCCGAAATGCGCACACAGCCGCAGTTGGAGATTTACGCCGATGACGTTAAAGCGACACATGGCGCTTCGACCGGACAACTGGACGATTCGGCGCTTTTCTATATGCAGCAACGAGGCATCGATAAACAAAAAGCGCGTCAACTGCTCGTCGGCGCGTTTATGAAAGATGTACTCGCTACCATCAGCGATGAGACCCTAAAGGAACAATTACTGAACTCTATTGATGGCGTAGTCGAGTAAGCTGATAAGGCTGTTTTTTTCTGCTGAGTCGCGGAATACCGAAAGGGCTTCCGCGGCTTTCTTTTTGTGCATAAGCATCTGTTGTACCGCATATTCGTCGCCTTTGAAACGCAATACGAACGCCTTGATTTCCTCCAAGACACGCGCCTCTTCTTCCGGCGAATAACTCTTGGAAACCAATTGTTCGCCTTTCACTTTGATGACATCCGCTTCGTCTTTTGGCGCTCTGCGGAGTGCTTCGATGAGCGGTAACGTCACTTTGCCGTCACGCAAGTCGCTCATGGTCGGTTTGCCTATTTCCTCCAAATCGCTGTAGTCAAAGATGTCATCTTTGATCTGGAAACAGAGACCCAACAAACGTCCGTACTCGCGCAAGGCGGCGCGTTGACGCTGGGTACAACCGGCACTCTCCGCTCCGGCTTCTGCACACGCCTGAAAGAGCTGTGCGGTTTTTTGCTCAATCACCTTATAATATTGCTCCTCGTCAATCCACATCGATTGTCCGACGTGCAGTTGTACCATTTCGCCGCTGCTGAGGCTCTTGCCGAGGTTCGCCACGATCTCCAAAATGCGGATATTGCGCACTTCGGCGGTTAGGCCGATTACTTTCGCCAACATGTAATCGCCGATGAGTACCGCCACTTTGTTGGTCCATTTGGTATGAACCGCCGCCATGCCTCTGCGCGTATCCGAATCATCGACCACATCGTCGTGAATCAAACTGGCGGTATGCAACATCTCCAGCGCGACCGCAGATTTATGCGTTTTGTCCGTCACCGGATTGCAAATCTGCGCTGCCAATAATACCAACAACGGCCGCAACTGTTTGCCGCGACGCGAACCCACGTAGCGAAGCACTTCCTGCTGCAACTTGTTCTCTGCCCGAAGCGAACTCTCCATGAGCCGCTCGTACTGCTTCCACTCTGCCTCTATCGGCTTCCGTATGTCTGATAAATTATTCATGATTCAAAATCGGGTGCAAAGGTACTATTTTTTTTTGACATATGCAAATTTTCGGACATTTTATATCTCATTCACTATGATTAAGTGTGTAAAAATTGACGCAAATGGTGAAAAAGTAAGAAAAGAATGGCATATGCTTGCATATGTCATTTATTTTTTGTAACTTTGCAGTCGCAAATTCATTTAACAACTAAAATTATACCATTATGATCAAGCCTTTCATGGACAAAGACTTCCTGCTGCAGACAGAGACCGCGCAGGAGCTGTATCACAATCATGCGGCTAAGATGCCG
>CAMNCW010000043.1 GCA_946534715.1 uncultured Bacteroidales bacterium
CTTTCGACCACTCAGACAACTCTCCTCGTCGGTAACGGCGATCCATGATTAAGTTACTTCGTAACAAATGTAATGGTCGCGTTCCCTCCTCTTCCCAAAAATTAGAAATTTTCGGGAGCCCTACTTATTTCTATTTCAGAAAGCGGGTGCAAAGGTACTGCTTTTTTCTGACATGTGCAAATTTTTTTGCAAAAAAAGCACAATTTATAGCGTTTTTTTTATATTTGGTGTTGTTTTGAGCATGGAACAGGGTATATTCAGGCTTCGGAAGCGAGGAGATGTTGCTTGTAGGCAAAGCGCGGAAAAAGCACCCAAAAATGGCAGATACGCCAGTTTATTGAAAAAAAACACATTTATATTTGCATATATGCAAAATTTTTTGTAACTTTGCGCCCGATTTTGATAATGAATAATTGACAATTGACAAGTGATAATTGACAATGGAAGAGAAAAAACCATCCTTTCGAAGAAAGACCAGTTTCTGGATCATCGTGGTAGCCGCCGTGGTATTGGAGGCGATTGCTTGCCTTCAGTATTTTTGCAGTCAGTACGCTATCAAACAGGGCGCAGAGACCCGTGCTAAAATAGAGTTGCGTTCGGCGGAGTTGGCAATCAATGTACATACTTCGGAGTTGGAAGCCGCTGCCAAGTCGTTAGCCATGATGGCGCAATATAACATTAAGAACCCGCAAGCCATGTACGCTTGTACGCGTATTCTGCTCCAAACGATTGATAATGTAGAGAGTGCCGGTGTGGCTTTCCGTGCGGATTATTACAAGCAGCACGGACGCTGGTATGAAGTATGCAGCAGTCGTACCGGTTTGGAAGGCGATGCGGCGATTTATACGCGTCAGATTGGAGGACCGAATCATGATTATTTGAATGCGGAGTGGTTCCAATCGGGTATTTCGCGTGACAGTTGCTGGTGGAGCGAGCCGTATTTGGATGAGGCAGGTGCCAAGACGATGGTGGTTAGTTGCACCTATCCGATTTATGACCCGGACGGCAGCGTAGCGGGGGTGGTTTGTATCGACATGTCGCTGGACAAACTGACGCACATTTCCGAATATCTGCAAGTATATAAGGACAGTTATTACTCCATTACTTCGAACAAAGGTATTGACATCACCGATAAACCGGATACTGTTCCGGGACGCAAATACATGATCATTGATGAAGAGATTGATGCTACCGGGTGGAAAATATCCATTATTATTCCGGAAGATATTCTCTATGCGGATTTGAAGAAGTTAGGATTTTTGGTAACTATTCTGATGCTGTTAGGTCTGGCGTTGCTGATCTTCATCGTCTATCGCGCGGGCAGGGATATAAAACGGCTGATGGATGTGAACTCGCAGAAAGAGCGCATGTTGCGTGAGTTGGAGATTGCCCGTAATATCCAAATGGCGATGCTGCCGAAGACGTTCCCGCCTTATCACAATCGCCCGGATCTGAGTATGTACGGACTTATTCTGCCGGCAAAGGAAGTAGGAGGAGACTTGTATGACTTCTACGAGCGTGATAACAAACTGTTCTTCTGTGTGGGTGACGTGAGCGGTAAAGGTATTCCGGCGTCGCTGGTAATGGCAATGACGCGTTCGATCTTCCGTTCGATCTCTGCGCATGAGCATGACGTGGCGATGATAGCCGGACAGATGAATGACTTGATGTCCGAATCGAACGAGATGAACATGTTCGTAACGCTCTTTATCGGTGTGATGGATTTGAAGACCGGCGAACTGAACTATTGCAACGCGGGTCATAACGCACCGGTGCTCATCGAGCGCACCAAGAGCAGCGAGGACGGCAAACAAGTAGAGACAGAACTGCTGCCGACCATTCCGAACCTGCCGTTAGGTATCCTTTCCGGCTACACGTACACGCCGCAGACCACAACGATCCATCATTGCGATACGCTCTTCCTCTATACAGACGGCCTGACCGAGGCGGAGAATATCCACAATGAGCAATTCGGCGAAGAGCGGATGTTGAAGACTTTGTCCGCCTTTGAGAACAAGCAGACAGATTATTCCGATCCGAAGAAAGCGCAGGAAGAGGTAGAGACGATGCTGGCGGCGGTACATGAGTTTGTAGGCGAAGCCGAACAGAGCGACGACCTGACGATGTTGGTTATCAAACGTCTGACTACGGAAGGTGAGCCGGATAAAGAAGAGGCGCCGCTCAAACACTCGATTATCATGCGTAATGATATTCAGCAGATACCGACTTTGGCGGAATGGATAGAAGGTCTGTCGATCCCCGATGCGCTGAATATGACCATTAACTTGGCGTTAGAGGAAGCCGTAACGAACGTGATGCTGTATGCTTATCCGAACGGGGCAGGCAAAGTGCTGATCGAGGCGGAGCGAGACAAAGAGAAGATCACGTTTGTGATTTCGGATCACGGTATTCCGTTTGACCCGACGCAAAGCCCCGAAGCGGACATTTCGCTCTCTGCGGAAGAGCGTGCTATCGGCGGATTAGGTATTCACTTAGTGCGTCAGATCATGGATGATATCCACTATGAGCGCAAGGACGATATGAATGTGCTGACGCTCGTTAAACTGTTAAATCGTTAAACTGTTAAATCGTTAAATTGTATATAATATGACAACAACAATTCAAGAAAACGGCAATCAACTGATTGCATCCTTCAACGGCCGTTTGGACACCGCAGCCGCAGTGCCGACGACGGAAGCCGTTAAACCTCTTATGGATGCCGCAAACCGCGAGATCATCCTGGACTGCTCGCAGTTGGAGTATATCTCTTCGTCGGGTCTCCGTATTTTCCTCTCTATCCGTAAAGAGGCTGCCGCTCACGGCTCTAAAGTGATTGTTAAGAACATCAACTCGGATATCCGTCAAGTATTCATGATGACAGGCTTTATCAGCCTCTTTGAAATACAATAATGGAAGGTTTGGACTTACATTGCCAAATGATCTTGGAGGAGTACCAAGAGGCACTCCCGGTGTTGGAAGAGATGAAGACGAAAGTGCTTCAAATGCTTCGTGAAGCGTTGGAGCGCAATAACATCATCGTCACCGCCATCGAAGCCCGTGTCAAGACGGAAAACAGTTTGGCGGGCAAACTGGCGCTCAAGGGACAGAAATATGCCACCTTGGCGGACATAACCGATATCCTCGGTGCCCGCATCGTTACTTTCTATACGGACGATGTGGACCGTATTGCGGCGATCACGGAGCAGCTTTTTGAGATAGACTGGGAGAACTCCGTGGATAAGCGCAAGCTGCATCAGTTAGACAGTTTCGGCTATAACTCGCTGCATTATATCTGCCGTCTGCCGGGCTATGAATACCGGTTTGAGTTGCAGCTTCGTACCACTTTGCAGCACGCATGGGCGGCAATTAACCATGATACGGGTTATAAATCCGGTGTGGAGATTCCGCGTGAGTACATGCGTCAGATGAACCGTTTGGCAGGTATGTTGGAGATGGTGGACGATGAGTTCAGCCGTATTCGCACGGAGATCAACAACTACCGCCGCCGTGTGCAACATCTGGTGCAAAACGGCCGTTTGGACGATGTGTCGTTAGATGGTGATACGTTCCGTTCGTACTTGCAGGCGAAGCCGTTGGATGCACTCAACAAACGTATCGCGGCGATCAACCAGGCTGAGATCATGGAAACGCCGCTGATCCGCTATCTGCGTGTTTTCAAAGCATTCGGATGCAACACCTTGGGCGATGTAGATCGACTGATCCACCAATACGAGGACGATGCGTATCGTTTGGCTCGTCACCAACTGGGTAACACCGATCTGGATATTATCTCTTCCGCTGTGGGCATACAGAATATCTGCATCGTCTATATCCTGCGTACCGGAGGCGGCAAGATCGGTCTGAACCGTCTGTTCGATACGCTCAACGGCCACAACACCCAGAATGAGCAACTCGCCGAACTGACTTACGAACAGGCACGCAACCTGCCTTTCATGAAGCAGTAAGGGAAAAGTACTAACATTAGCAACGACAGTAAAAAGGTATGAAACCGACATTGATAGATTTGAATGACTACATCCGTGTAGGAGAAGGTGCTAACGGTGCCAGTTACAATCATAAAGAAGATCCGAATATTATGCTCAAACTCTATTTCCGCAATCCCGAGGCGGCAGAGTTAGAGTTGGCGTTGGCGCAGAAAGTATATAAAATGGGTATTCCGACGCCGGAACCGGGTGATTTGGTGACCGACGGCAAGCAGGTAGGCATCCGTTTCCGCCGCATGGAGGGCAAACGCTCTTATTCGCGCGCCTGCGGAGACGAGCCCGAGCGAGTAGAGGAATACGCGCGCGAGTTCGCGAGACTTTGCAAGAAACTGCATGCCATACACGTAGATACCACGCAGTTTGAGAACGTCAAAGACCGTTTGTACAGGCTCTTGGAGGCTAATCCGTTCTTCACGGCGGAGCAGAAAGAGAAGATTCACGCGTTCATTGCTGCGGCTCCGGACTGCGACACCGCTATTCATGGCGATTTGCAGTTCAGCAACGCTATCTTTACGGAGAAGGACGGAGTTCGGACGCCGTATTTCATTGATTTAGGCGACTTCTGCTACGGTTATCCGATGTTCGATGTGGGCATGGTTTATCTGTGCTGCTGCCTCAACGACGAGGAATGGACGAGCACTGTGTTCCATATGAGCAACAAAACAGCCGCCGAGTTCTGGGATGCTTTTGCGTCTGAGTATTTTGGCCCGGATGCGAATATGGAAGAGGTGATGAAAGAAGTGCGCATCTATGCCGGCTTGAAGACCCTGATCGTGGAACGCGACACCCAATGCGCTATGCCTCAATTCCGGAAAATGCTGGAGGGAACGATTTATTAATTCACAATTCACAATTCACAATTCACAATTGGTAGTGGCAAATAAATATTTAGATACAGAATTGGTAGATCGGGCGATTGTGTTTGCGGTGAAGGCGCATCACAACACGGAGCGACGGGGAAAAGGATTTCCTTATATCGTTCATCCGTTGGAGGCGATGGAAATCGTAGCCACCATCACGCCGGATCAGGAACTGTTAGCCGCTGCGGCGCTGCATGACACAATCGAAGATACGGATGTGACCGTGGAACAGATCCGCGCTGAGTTCGGTGACCGCATTGCGGAACTGGTACACGCGGAGAGCGATCAGTTCCCCGAAGGTGTTTCCGAAGAGGAGAGCTGGCATGACCGCAAACAGGCGGCGATAGACCGTTTGGCGGCTTCGTCACACGACGCGAAGATCGTTGCTTTGGGCGACAAACTGAGCAATATGCGTGCTATCTGGCGCGATTATCAGGTCAAAGGTGATGAGTTGTGGAAGATTTTTCACGTGAAAGACAAAGCCTCGCACGCTTGGCACTACCGCGGTTTGGCGGCTTCGCTATCCGAACTGAGTGACACGTTTGCCTACCGGGAGTTTGTGGCCCTCATTGATCAGGTTTTTGCTGACAAATGAGCAAAAGAAAGAAAATAAGAAATGAATGTTGTATTTGATAATATAGTTAACGCGCGCGATTTAGGCGGTATGGTAGGCGCCGGAGGCAAATGTGTCCGTCCGCACCGACTGCTGCGTACGGCGCATCTGCATGACGCATCGCCGGCGGATCTGAAACGCTTGCACGAGGAATATAACTTGGCGAAAGTGTTTGATTTTCGCTCCATCGGTGAGGCGGAGGCTTTGCCGGATCAGGCGGTGGAAGGCGCAGAACATCATCTGTTGCCGACGATTGATTTGTCTGCGGAGCGCCTGACCGAACAGCCTATTCCGCAAGAGGCGTTCCTCGATTTGGAACGGCACATCGTGAACTTCAGTTTCTATCCCGAAGTGCAGAAAATGGCGGCGAACATGTACCCGTCTTTGATCCGAAGCGAGTATTCGCAACTGCAGTACGCGGCATTCTTGCGTCTGATTGTGGAAGCTCCGGAGGACGGCGGCGTGCTGTGGCATTGCTTCCAGGGCAAGGACAGAACAGGCTGGGGGGCTGCGTTCCTGCTCTTTGCCTTAGGCGTGGACAGAGAGGCAATCGTCGCAGATTTTGATCTCTCGAATGAGGCTTACCGCGAATTGGTGGCAAAACTGAATGCGCAGATAGACGCACAAGGCGGCGGAGACAAAGAGAAAGAGGTCGTTTTGGCGTTTATGGGCGTTTCTACCCCTAATTTCCTGCGGACATTAGACCTTATTGACAATGAGTTCGGCGGCATGATCGAGTATCTGCATAATCAGTTGCTGCTTGCGCCGGACGATATCCAACTGTTACGAAAAAGATTTTTACAATGAATACATTTTTAGATTTGTGCCAACACCGGCGCTCGATCCGCAAATATACATCTCAGCCTGTCGAGCAGGAGAAAATCGATTATATGCTGCGCTGTGCGCTGATGTCTCCGAGTGCCAAACGGACTTGTCCGTGGGAGTTTATCGTGACGCATGACGAAGCCAAACTGCGTCCGTTAGCGGGTTGCCGGACTTACGGCTCGCAGATGTTCAATACCGCTACGGCGGCGATCATCATTGCGTTGGATCCGACCTTGTGCGACAATACGTGGATGGCTGACGGCGCCATCGCGGCGGAGCATATTCTCTTAGCGGCGGCGGAACAAGGTGTGGGCGCGTGCTGGTGCCATGTGTATGAGCGTGAAGGTGCGCCTGAGTTGACGAAGCGCCTTTTCGGCATCCCCGAGGACAAAGTGGTGCTTTGCGCTATCGCACTCGGCTACCCAGACGAAGAGAGGCAGGTGTATGACCTCGCCAAACTCAAATACGAAAAAATACATAACGAACAATACTGATTTGAATGAAACCGATAATAGCAATTACAGCGGGCGACACGAACGGTGTGGGGTATGAAGTGATCATCAAATCGCTGCTGACGGGCTACATGTTTGAGATCATGCGACCTGTCATTTACGGCAATGCCGCGGTGGCGAAACATCATATTCAGACCCTCGACGACGAGTACCGCAACATAACATGGAATAATATTGACAGCCCGGAGCAGGCGAAAGACGGCCGTTTGAACCTCATTACCTGCTACACGGATAATACGCCGGTTCAGTTAGGACAAGCCACGCCGGAGTCCGGTCGTGCGGCACTCGCTTCTTTGGAGCGTGCCTGCCGTGACCTCAAAGCCGGCAAAGTGCAAGCCCTCATTACCGCGCCGGTGAACAAAGAGAATGTGGCACAAGCCAAACCGGGTTTTACCGGGCATACGGAATATTTGGCAGAACAATTCGGAGGAGACCAACTGATGATGCTCTGTTCGGAGAATCTGCGTGTGGCGTTGGTTTGTAACCATGTGCCCCTTTCGGAGATCCCTGCGCAGATCACCGAAGAGCGTATTTTAGCCAAACTGACGATGCTTAATAACAGCCTCAAACGCGATTTCGGCATGGAGAAACCGCGTATTGCCGTGCTGGCACTTAATCCGCACGCAGGAGACGCCGGTTTGCTGGGCAAAGAGGAACAGGAGATCATTGCGCCGGCGGTTGCCAAAGCCAACGAGCAAGGTATATGGACTTTCGGCCCGTACGCCGCAGACGGATTCTTCGGAACCGGCCATTTCACGCAGTTTGATGCGGTCTTGGCGATGTACCATGACCAGGGGCTTATTCCTTTCAAAACCTTGGATATGAGCGGAGTCAATTATACCGCGGGTCTGTCTATCGTGCGCACTTCGCCGGATCATGGCACGGGCTACGACATAGCCGGCAAGAACTGCGCCGATCCGTCCTCGATGCGCAATGCTATTTATATGGCAATCGACGTGCTCCGCAAACGCGCCGAATACGACGAGTTGCGGGCAAACCCGCTTCCGTTCATTGAGCGCGCCGATACGGAAGGTAAGCCCAGACGCGAGTTTATCGATTTCAAAACCACGACAGGCGGATATAACCGCGCAAACGTACAAGGGGATAACATCCAAACCACAAAGGAAAACAACGAATAAAAACAACACTATATAATGACAGCACAAGAAATTAGAAAATCTTTCTTAGATTTTATGGCGTCGAAGGGACACCAGATCGTACCCTCCGCGCCGATGGTCATCAAAGACGACCCCACATTGATGTTTACCAACGCCGGCATGAACCCGTGGAAGGGTATCATCCTCGGCAATGACCCTATTAAATACGCGCGCGTGGCAGACAGCCAGAAATGTCTGCGCGTCAGCGGCAAGCATAACGACTTGGAGGAAGTGGGGCACGATACCTATCACCACACGATGTTCGAGATGCTCGGCAACTGGTCTTTCGGCGATTATTTCAAACAGGAAGCCATTGATTTTGCATGGGAATATATCGTGGATGTACTGAAGATAGACCCGGCAAATCTCTATGCTACCGTGTTTGAGGGTTCGCCGGAGGAAGGTCTCGCGCGTGATGACGAGGCGGCTTCTATATGGCTCAAACATCTGCCGGCAGACCATATTCTGAACGGAAACAAGCACGATAACTTCTGGGAAATGGGCGAGACGGGTCCTTGCGGTCCGTGTTCCGAGATCCATGTGGACAGCCGTTCGGCAGAAGAGCGCGCTAAAGTGCCGGGACGCGAGTTGGTGAACAAAGATCACCCGCAGGTGATAGAGATATGGAACATCGTCTTCATGCAGTTTAACCGCAAGGCGGACGGTTCGTTGGAGCCGTTGGCAAAGAAAGTGATCGATACCGGTATGGGCTTTGAGCGTCTGGTACGCACAATCCAAGGCAAGACCTCGAACTACGACACCGATGTGTTCCAACCGATGCTCAAGAAGATCGGTGCTATCTGCGGATGCGAGTACGGCAAAGAGGAAAAGACCGATGTCGCTATGCGTGTAATTGCCGATCATATTCGTACGATCGCTTTTGCGATCACCGACGGCCAATTGCCGAGCAACGAGAAAGCGGGCTATGTCATCCGCCGTATTCTGCGCCGCGCCGTGCGTTACGGCTATACGTTCCTCAACATGCGCGAAGCATTCCTCTATCAGCTCGTGCCGCAACTCATTGCCGATATGGGCGAGGCTTATCCAGAACTCGTGAAACAGCAGGCGCAGATCGTGCCGGTGATCAAGAGCGAGGAAGAGGCGTTCCTGCGTACTTTGGACAAGGGAATCGGTCTGCTCGACAAATTGATGGAAGAGGCAAAGAATGCCGGCAAAACGGAAATCAGCGGCGTGGATGTGTTCACGCTCAAAGATACGTACGGCTTCCCGCTTGACCTGACCGAACTGATCCTCCGCGAGAACGGATTCACGACCAACGAAGAGGAGTATAACAAAGCCTTGGCACATCAGAAAGAGATGGGTCGTTCAGCGAATAAGCAGGATTTGGGCGATTGGATAGTACTCGCAGAGGGCGATACCGATTTTGTAGGCTACGACGAACTAAGCTGCGAGACCCGTATTCTGCGTTACCGACAAGTCAGCCAGAAGGGCAAATCGTTCTATCAAGTAGTGCTTTCCAAAACTCCGTTCTATGCAGAAATGGGCGGTGAGGTCGGAGACACAGGCTGCTTGCGTTTAGGCGATACGTGCTACAAGATTATCGATACCAAACGTGAGAACGGTCTGCCGGTACATATCATGACGGAGTTGCCGGAAGATATGACGGCGGAGTTCATGGCTGAGGTGGATGCGGAAAAACGTCAGGCGATCATGTGCAACCACACCGCAACCCATATCTTGCACTACGCACTCCGTCAGGTGTTAGGTCAGCACGTGGAGCAAAAGGGTAGTTTGGTGACCGCGGACAGCCTGCGTTTTGACTTCTCGCACTTCCAGAAAGTGACGCCGGAAGAGTTGCGTGAGGTGGAGAAATTGGCGAACCAACTGATCCGTCAGGACTTCCGTTTGGAGGAAAGCCGCCATACGCCGATTGAGGAAGCAAAGAAAATGGGTGCTATGGCGCTCTTCGGCGAGAAATACGGCGATGATGTGCGTGTCATCAAATATGGTCCGTCAATTGAGCTTTGCGGTGGATGCCATGTGCCTTCAACCGGTAAGATAGGATCGGTACGCATCGTCATGGAGACATCTGTTGCCGCCGGTGTACGCCGTATTGAGGCTGTTACCGCCGCTAAAGCGGATGAACTCTTCTATGCCGCACAGGATATGCTGACCGGTCTGCGCGGTCTGTTCAACAATGCACCGGATCTGGCAGGTGCAATCCATAAATCCATCGAGGAGAATGCCGGTCTCAAGAAGCAGATCGAAGCCTTCATGGCTGAGAAGATCGAGCGTTACCGCGATGAACTGATCGGTCGCGCGGAGGATTATAACGGTATCAAGTTAGTGCGACTGCAAGGTGAAGTAGCGCCGGAAATGATCCGTGGCGTTATGCCGCTTCTCCGCGGTAAGTTCACCGATGTCAAGTTCGCCGTGGTGGGTGCTACCCAATATGAAGGCAAGCCGACGATCTCCGTCTTCCTGAGCCAGCCTATGGTGGAGGAAGGCAAGAATGCCGGTGCGATGATCAAGTCTGCCGCCAAACTGATTCAAGGCGGCGGTGGTGGTCAGCCTTGGTTCGCAACAGCAGGTGGCCGTGACGTCAACGGTCTCAACGCTGCCATGGAAGAGTTGCTCGCTGCACTTAATTGATAATTGTGCATTGTGCATTGTGCATTGATAATTGTGCATTGTGCATTGTGAATTGTGCATTGTAATGAAACTGCCTTCTCGATATCTGCCGGGATCTATCCGTAGTGCCGTCCGCTTTATGGTGGTCGGCTTTACGGGTTCGGTCGTGCAAACATGGTTCTTCATGGCAGCATTGTACATGTTCGGACATCCCGAAAAAGGTGCCGTGTTGTACTATGTGGCGTTTATTATCGGCTTGGTATTGGAGATGATACCGAATTATCTGTTTACCAGCTGGTACACCTTCGGCACGCGCCCGAGTTGGATGAATGCAGGCGGTTTCATCTTGGCGCGTGCTATCAATGTGCCGCTACAAATAGGCTTGTTGCCCCTTTTTATATGGCTCTTGCCCTCATGGCATGACGATTGGATTAGTTTCACCGTCATTTTTATTGCCGGCTGTGTGAACTATCTCATTTGTAAGCTTTTCTTCAAAGACAAAAACAAATCATGAAAATCTATCGCGCGAATATCATTTATACTCCTACACCGGGAAAACTCGAAATCATTGAGCACGGTTATATTGTTGTCAAGTCGAACGGACTGATAGAAGGTGTCTATCGCGAGTTGCCGGAAAATATGGACTGGAGACGCCAGGTAATGGATTTTGGCGACAAGATCCTTATTCCTGCTTTCAATGACCTGCATGTTCATGCGCCGCAATACCGGAATATGGGCTTGGCGCTGGACTTGGAGTTACTGCCGTGGCTCAATACTTATACTTTCCCGGAGGAGACCAAATACAGCGATCCGGAGTATGCAAGGCGTTTATACCGCCGTTTTGTGCATGAGTTGTGGATGCAAGGTACGATGCGTTCCGCGGTCTTTGCTACTATTCATCCTGAGTCCACTCGTATCCTCGCGGATTTCTTCATTCAGGCGGGTATGGGTGCGTATGTAGGCTTGGTGGGCATGAATAGAAACAGCCCCGAGACCCTGCAAAACACGACTGCCGAACTGATGGAAGGCATGCAGATGCTCAAAGCGCACTTGGACGAACACGGCGACGGTTTGGTGAAACCGATCATCACGCCGCGTTTTGTGCCTTCTTGCTCCGATAAGATGCTCCGTGCTTTGGGCGATTATGCCGCCGAGACCGGTATTCCCGTGCAGTCGCATCTCTCCGAGAACCGCTCGGAAGTCAATTGGGTGAAGGAACTGGAGCCGGACTCGACCTGTTACGGCGATGCGTATAATAAGTACGGTCTCTTCGGACAGACGCCTACGCTCATGGCGCATTGCTGCTATACGGACGGCGAGGAGATGGAACTGATGCGCCGGAACGGCGTGTATGTAGTCCATTGCCCGATGTCGAACAGCAACCTCTCTTCCGGCATGGCGCCTATCCGTAAGTTCCTGAACGCAGGAATTAACGTGGCGCTCGGAACGGATGTGTCTGCCGGCCATCACATGTCCATGATGCGTGTGATGCAGTATGCTATCCAGGTATCCAAACTCAACTACGCGCAGACCAAAGGCGAAATGCCGTTCCTCAGCCTTTCCGAGGTGTTCTATCTGGCTACCAAAGGCGGCGGTTCGTTCTTCGGCAAAGTGGGTTCGTTCGAACCGGGATATGAGTTCGACGCCCTGCTCATCGACGACAAGTATCTGAATTTTGACAACTACACCCTGGAGCAACGTCTGGAACGCTATATATACCTCGGCGACGATCGCGATATCAAGCGTCGTTTCTGCCGCGGAGTGGAGTTGACCGAGCCGGTGATGTGAAAGACCCTTCCGGCTCCCCTAAAGGGGAGAGAATAGAAAGTTGAAAGTAATAAAGGTCATAGAGGGACTTGCGCTGACGGACTATTTGGCGTTGGAGGCAGAGATGGTGAAGACGGTCAACGAGCCGGTGGTTTTTACGTGGATCGTGCCGCCGACGGTGATCTACGGCCGCCATCAGGAACGTCAGCAGGAGGTGAACGAGGCGTACTGCGCTGCAAACGGAGTGCAGGTCGTACAACGGCAGAGCGGGGGAGGATGCGTCTATGCGGATTACGGCAACTTGATGGTGTCGTTTGTATCGCCTTCTTTACATTCGCAGGAGGTCTTTGAGCAGTTCCTGCTAATGCTCTCCGGCGCGCTGCAACAATTGGGATATCAGGCGGTGACCACGGCGCATAATGACATTTTGGTATCAGACCGCAAGGTCGCCGGCACGGCTTGCTACACCACGCCAACGGGCACGGTCGTGCACGCTTCGATGCTGTATGACGTCCGTCTGGAGGCATTGGAGCAAGCTATCACCCCTTCTGCCGCCAAGTTGCAGAAACATGCCGTTGCGTCCGTCAGACAACGGGTAACGAATCTGCGGCAGATCATCGACCTCGGCGGAATACAATCTTTTCGCAAATCAATAGAAACAAAAATAAACGAATTATGGTAAAGCATATTATTCTTTGGAAACTGAAGTCGGAACTGACACCGGCGCAAAAACAGGAAGCCGCGAAGGCAATCAAAGAGGGTCTGGAAGGGCTTCAAGGCCAAGTGCCGGGACTCGTGGATATTCATGTGCAGACAGACGGTCGTCTGGAAAGCAGCAATGCGGATATCATGCTGGATAGCACGCTGGAGAGTGAAGCGGCTCTTCAAGGCTATGCGGTGCACCCGGCGCATGTGGCGGTGGCGAACGGAGTGGTCCGTCCCAATACCGAACTCCGCACATGTCTTGATTTTGAACTCCCTAATTGATTCATAACAATGGAAATTTCATTACGCGCACAATCGATGCCGGAGAGCCCGATCCGCAAGTTGGCTAAATACGCCGATGCTGCCAAACTCGCCGGCACACATGTGTATCACCTCAATATCGGTCAGCCGGATATCAAAACACCGCCGCAAGCTTTGGAGGCGGTGAAGAATTTCCAACAGGATATTCTTTCTTATTCGCCTTCGCAGGGACTCAAATCGCTGCGGACGAAGATGGTCAGTTATTATGCCGAATACGGTATTGACCTCTCGCCGGACGAGATCATCATCACTTCCGGCGGCTCGGAGGCGATCATGTTTGCCTATATGAGCTGTTTAAACCCGGGCGATGAGATTATCGTAACGGATCCGTCGTATGCCAACTATATGGCGTTCGCTATTTCTGCCGGAGCGGTGGTCAAATCGGTGAAGACGGATATCAAGAACGGCTTCAAACTGCCGCCTGTGGAGGAGTTCGAGAAACAGATCACGCCCAAGACGCGTGCTATCTTGATCTGCAACCCCAATAACCCCACGGGCTATCTTTACACCAAGCAGGAGATGCGTCAGATCCGCGACCTTGTGCAGAAATACAACCTCTATCTCATCTCTGATGAGGTCTATCGCGAGTTCATCTATACCAAGTCGCCGTATATCTCCGCGTGCCATTTGGAGGGCATTGAGCAGAATGTCATTCTCGTGGACAGTGTCTCCAAACGCTATAGTGAATGCGGCATCCGTATCGGTGCGCTCATCACGAAAAACAAGGCGGTGCGTCAGGCAGTTATGAAATTCTGCCAGGCACGTCTTTCGCCTCCTCTCTTCGGACAGGTGGTAGCCGAAGCTTCGCTTTCCACGCCGGAGGAGTATATGCAGGAGGTGTACGACGAGTATCTGAGCCGCCGTAATTACCTCATTGACCAGCTCAATCAAATCCCCGGGGTCTTTGCTCCGGCTCCCACAGGCGCGTTCTACGTCATGGTGGAACTGCCGGTGGACGATGTGGAGAAGTTCTGCAAATGGTGTCTGACTGATTTCTCGTACGAGGGCGCAACGGTCATGATGGCGCCGGGCACTGGTTTCTACACGAACCCCGAGGAAGGACGCCATCAAGTCCGCATGGCATATGTGCTCAACAAAGAGGATTTATGCAAAGCCATGATTGTTCTCCGCAAAGCCCTCGAAGCCTATAATGCCTAACAGCTTAACAGTTTAACGGCTTAACAGCTTAACAAATTTAACAGCTTAACAAAAAACGACGCCCGAAAGCGTCGTTTTTCATTGTTATCATTCCATCGTGTCCTCCATCGAGTCGCCTACGATCTTGCGGTAGAGCTCCTTCGGGTCGGTGGCCTTGCGGATGATCTCGTGCAGGTCTTCGATCTTCACGCGGTCCTGGGTCATGGTGTCGCGGTAACGAACGGTCACGCAACCGTCTTTCTCCGTGTCGTGATCGACGGTGATGCAGAACGGTGTACCTATCGCGTCCTGACGGCGGTAACGCTTGCCGATGGAGTCTTTCTCGTCGTACGCTACCTTGAAATCGAACTTCAGTTCGTTCATGATCTCGCGTGCTTTCTCGGGCAGACCGTCTTTTTTCACGAGTGGCATGATACAAGCCTTCACCGGTGCCAGTACTGCCGGCAGGTGGAGTACCACACGGGTGTCGCCGCCTTCCAGTTGCTGCTCCTCGTAGCTCGAACACATCACGCTCAGGAACATACGATCCACACCGATGGACGTCTCGATTACGTACGGCGTATAGCTCTGATTCAGCTCCGGATCGAAGTACTCGATCTTCTTGCCGCTGTATTTAGCGTGCTGCGAGAGGTCGAAGTTCGTACGGCTGTGAATACCCTCCACCTCCTTGAAGCCGAACGGCATGAGGAACTCGATATCGGTAGCTGCGTTCGCATAGTGAGCCAACTTGTCGTGGTCGTGGAAACGGTATTTCTCGTCGCCGAGACCAAGGGCTTTGTGCCAGCGGAGACGGAATTGTTTCCAGTGCTCGAACCACTTCAGTTCCGAACCCGGGCGAACGAAGAACTGCATCTCCATCTGCTCGAACTCGCGCATACGGAATACGAACTGACGTGCTACGATCTCGTTACGGAAGGCCTTACCGATCTGCGCGATACCGAACGGCACTTTCATACGGCCGGTCTTCTGTACGTTCAGGAAATTCACGAAGATTCCCTGCGCCGTCTCCGGACGAAGGTAGATCTTCATTGCGCCATCGGCGGTCGAACCCATCTCGGTCTGGAACATGAGGTTGAACTGACGTACGTCGGTCCAGTTGCGGGTTCCGGAAATAGGACAAACGATCTCTTCG
>CAMNCW010000044.1 GCA_946534715.1 uncultured Bacteroidales bacterium
TTGGTGGCTGAAGCGAAACCTTATGCAGACGCTGTCGTTGATTTGATTAATGCTATCCCGAATCCGATTGTTTATACGCAGTCCTGCAAGGATAAGATTGATGCAGCACAAAAGGCATATGATGCTTTGACCGATGGTCAGAAAATGTTTGTGTCCAATTATGAGACGCTGAAGAATGCTCCGTTCGATCTTATCAAAGCTGCTCCGTATGCGCATATTCTCTTTAAAGCAAATAACCAAGAAAAGAAGGTTGAGAATGTTACACTCCCGAAGGAGTTCACAGCAGCAGAGATGAAAACAATGATTAAAGAACTATACAATGTTGAAGGAGATTACGATATGTATGCTTCTTCTTATTCCGATGCTGTGAATATTTCCTACGAAAAGTGGACAATTTATCCTTTTACGGGAAAGGTTAATGTTGATGGTGATTTGAGTAAGTATGACCCAGATTACGATATGATTCCTATCAGCCTCGAAATCACTTTAGATCTTCCGCCATATGAGGCCGAACTCATTACTTACACCCTGCAGCTCCATGTGAACGATGCAGCAATGGGATCGGTAGCTGTAACAAACCTGCTTGGCAGCGATATTATTGACAACGGTGACGGCACATACGACGTTCCGGAGGGCGCAGAGGTAACACTCCAAGCAACCCCGAACGAGGGCTATGAGTTCATCGGCTGGAAAGCAAGTAGTACTATTTGCGACTTTGCCGATTGTGAATTCGTTGATCTCAACACCGTTGATAACCCGCTGACCTTCGACATGTACAGGGAAGCAGCTTTCTTGGCTGAGTTTAAGGCAACTACTACGACTGCCGTAGAGAATGTACAAACCAACCATGTACAAGCTACCAAATTCTTCCGTGACGGCATGCTCCTCATCGAGAAGAACGGCAAGATCTACACCGTCACCGGTGCAGAGGTTAAATAAGGTGGTTTGACATGGTTTGACATCGTTTGACATTGTTTGACTTTGTTAACCACTTCAAACGAAGCGAAGCTTCTTCAAACTATTTCAAACAAACAAAAAGCGCATTTCGGTGCGCTTTTTTTTGTGGAGTATAGCGGACTCGAACCGCTCACCTCGACACTGCCAGTGTCGCGCTCTATCCAGATGAGCTAATACCCCATATATCGCCACTTTTTACGCTGTTGGTGCCAGCGGGTTTTATTTGAACTATCGCAGATTATGCGACAGTTGGTTTTCTTACTTCATTCAACACTACCTCCGGGTTCAAATCCATACGCATAATAGCGGATAGTTTCTTGCCCATATCTTTGAGCGAATGACCACAATGGTAGAGGCTATCGTCAATAATCAGCCATCGGTCGTGCGAAGATTTAGACCATTTATGCGTGTTGATTGGTTGTTTGCCTTTAGATGCGTTGTGCGCGTCGCGAAGGGATTTGTATTCACTATCAGAATAGATGTCGGCAGTTACTCCGTTAGCACGCACATCAAGCATCTCAAAAGTAGCTGCGTCCACATAGCCATCAATAATGATGACACGCTTTGTGGCTGTCTTAATAATCCGTTCCAATAGTACGCGTGCTTCAAAGAATTCGCCATCGAAGAAGACTTGTTCAATAGGAGGCAAGGATGTGCGGACGAAGAAATCAATCTTTTCTTCTACAGCCTCTAATCTTCGCTCTTGAACTATCAATCGGCTGTCAACACGCTCCTCAACCGCTAAAATACGCTGGTTAATGGCATGACCACGCAATATGTATTCCCGGAGCACACTATTTGCCCATCGGCGAAACTCTATACCTCTACTACTTTTGACACGATAACCTACCGATAGAATCACATCAAGACTATAGTACTCAACAAGATATGTTTTGCCATCTGTAGCAGTTGTCGCAATTTTTGCGACAACTGGATTTTCGCAGGGTGTCGCAAATTTTGCGACTCCCTGAATAGATTTTTGAGTTATCGCATTTTTTGCGACAACTGGAGCCAACTCCTCGCGTAGCGCATTATTGATATGCTTGCCGATGGTTTTAACATCACGATCAAAAAGCACAGCCATCTGGTTGCGGTTAAGCCAAACGGTGTCATCCTGAACACGCACCTCCAATTGGATCGTATCGTTTGGTTGATATAGTACTATTTCGTCTTTCATTATGCTTCGCACGCAAAATTGCGTGCAAAGGTACAAATTTTTTTTGACATATGCAAATTTTTCGGTGCAAATCGTTCAAAGAAGATATTTTTTTGTGTGAATTTGTGATTGAGTGAAAGAGAAAGAAAAGAGAGAAAGAAGAGAGGAAAGAGACGTGACGTAGACGTCCGTAATGGTCGCGAGATGGTCGCGGGATTGACCCGTAAGGGGAGGGTAATCGATACGATTTGGAAAGGAAGCCTCTGGATATTTGATAAAAAATTAAACAAAGTCACTACCACGATCCAAACGAAAACGGTAGAGAAATATAGAGGGAAAAGGGTAGACCGGGCGGACGGTCGGACACCCTTTCTGTAAAATACATACACCCACACGCGTGTGTGAGTTTATAAAAAAGGGTGTCCGCCTGTCAGCCGTCCGCCATTTAGGTTTATCTTGGTTTATTTACTAAAAATCAACTACCGGGAAAAGTAACTCGTACTCGCGGTTGGTTGGTGCGTATGCGAGATTTAGAGGAGGTGAATGCAAACAGGAGCATAGAAGGCCGATTGTAGAGCAGATGAGCAGATGAGCAGCTCATTTTATATATCTCACACACGCGTGTGTGTATTTTAGAAAAACAACTGCTCATCTGCTCATCTGCTCACCTGAAAATCTTCGTTCCCTTTGTGTCCTTCGTGAACGAAAATTGATCTACGATGCTTTATTATGTTTATGTTCGTAAATCAGCAACTGGGAAACTTTAATTAGTGATTACCTTCCAATTACCTGTTGAACCCGCGATATCCCCGCGACCTCAACGCGACCTCACTGTAGGGTCTTTGTCCAGTTCATCTTGCCGGACTAACATCCGGCTAAAAAATAACAACCTATGAGAATAATCCCCATTATGCCGATAGACACCATGTATGGCATGGTTTGACTTTGTTTGACATAGTTTGACATGGTTTGACATAGTTTGACATGGTTTGACATAGTTTGAAAGTTGTTTGACATTGTTAACCACTTCAAACGAAGCGAAGCTTCTTCAAACTACTTCAAACTACTTTCAAACAAACAAAATGGACATTGTTAACCACTTCAAACGAAGCGAAGCTTCTTCAAACCACTTCAAACAACTTTCAAACAAAGAAAAAGCGCATTTCGGTGCGCTTTTTGTGTATGTGTAAAAATTGACAATGTGGAAAAATTGATGCGATTTTGAAATTTGTTTGCATCAAAAATGAACTTTGCGTCAAAAAATGACCCTAAAATTTGACTTTGCGTCAAAAAAATTTGACTTTGCGTAAATTTTTGCATTTACCTATTGCATGTTTCAAAAAAAATTATTAACTTTGCACCCGCAACGGGTAACCGCTTTTATTAGAAAGATAAAAGCCCAAAGCCTTGCGGGATTGGTTTCCCGCAAGATTACAAACAAACACAAACAAACAAATTACACCCATGAAAAAACTGATTCAATACTTGTTACTTGCGTGGGCAATAGCAAGTATTCCTATGGTAGATCTCTTTGCACGCGCCAAACACGGAGACTGGTATTTCCGTGAAGAGAGGGGCGGCACCCAGTACTCGGCCTATGCAGCCGGTAACGGTAAAGTGCATTACAAGATTTTGGTTTTTGCCACCGGTTCGAAAAGAAACTTCTGGGCTTATTCGGATGAGGACGACATCACGCAGGGCTCTCGCTGTTGGACGCATTTAGAGGGCGCATCCGATACGGACTATCCGAACTTCATGATCTACGAGGCGGACAATAAAGGGCATAACAGGCCAATAGGCGATGATGGCAAAAACCCGAACGACAGAGGGTGGGCTCGTGTGAAAATGCTGTCCGGTGTCATTATCGTGACCAATACCTATGACGGCGAGCCGGAGCGTATTACGGCGGACGGTCAGTGGCATGAGGTTTGGCTCAAACGTGACGGTAACGAGGATTGGCTGACCTATTTGGAGTTCGACTTTATAGAACCCGTGGAATATGCCAATAAGAAGTATTGGGTGGGAAACTCGGTTCATTACCGTCGTGAAGGCGACAAACCCAGTGACCAAGCCCGCGGTTCTCAAACCCGAACGTTAGCGAAGATAACAGGCGGAAACCCCGATCCTGCCCCTCAATTGCAGACACCGTTCCTGTACGTCTTAAACGAAAACGGTCCTGCCGGCTATGGCAAGATTGCTATACCTTATGTCTCGGTACAGCAACCGTACCGGTATTGGCTCTACGGAACGGGAGATCCTATCCCCTGTGAAGAAAGAGCGGACATGATTTTGCTAAAAAGCGACGATGTGGTGCGTAGTTTCCATATCACGATGGAGACTCAGCGTTCGCAAGACCCGGACTCCGTTCAAGTACAAAACTCCAATACCCTCACTATTCCTGCCTATCACAAGCTCCATGATTTTGCGATAGACGGTGTCAAGACGCAGGATGCAGCGACGGGTAAATGGTTTATCAATTACCGGTACAAGAAACTGACATGGAAGATCTATTATCCGGACGAGAAGGAGTTGATGATAGGTGACATGTTCGAGATCCAGCGAGCGTATAAAGCCGACTACTCCGACGCCGAAACCATCGGACTGATCCCGATGATGTACGATTCTCTGGCGACGGATACGCTCACCGACCGTCAGACCTACACCTATATCGACTCAGCGCGTGGTGCTTGGTGGAACCCGTTAGAGAACAGTTACCGTATCTACTACCGTGTCCGCCGTGCTTCTTCGGGCCAATGGGGATGGGACGGCCACGACTTTGCCGCCCAACTGGCGTATTACCCGGCTCAGGAGTATTCCCCCTATATCTTCGACAAAAACCTCACGTATCGTCTGTCAGCCGATTTTGAGACCAGCCATAAGGTGAATATCACGCTGCAGCTCCCGAACAAGAACATGCAGGCATCCCGTACGGAAGAGACACCGGGTTTCAGCTACTATTACTACGACCCCAAACAGCGCTTCATCCTGCGCAAGATCATGACGGAGCTGCAGGACACGGTAGAGGTCCCTATCCCGGGCAAGCACATCGAGGAGGCACTCAATAAATCTTACCTCAACACGGACGATATCAAATACTCGCAAGAGCCGATAACCATCCTCTACACCGATGAGGCGAACTCTCCTTGTGTACACTATCAGTACGAGGTCTATATAGATACCGCCGGTGTGACAGTTTTCCGTCCGGACAAGGACTATCCCGCCCGCCGGAAAGTGACCCCCGCCGGTGAGGATGACCAAAACGTCTATTTCACGGAGGCGGCGAATATCAATTCGTTCAGCGCGACGAAGTCCGACTACTCCGACGGCGTTCTGCTGACCTGGCAATTGACCGACGGGAATATAGGCTCTTACAAGATCGAGACCCGTCCGTCAGGGAAGGACACCGCGTGGACGGTATTGGCGGATGAGTACGGCGGCAGTTGGTACAAAGATAAAACAGCCAATCCGTTTATCTCCCGCGAATGGGAATACCGTCTGACGATGACCTATGGGTGCAACGGCAACATCCTGTCCGTTAGCAAGACCGCCGTCGGTTCGCGTGACCCGTACGGCAAGGTAAGCGGTTATGTACGCTATGAGGACGGCTCCGCCTGCCCCGGTTTCGAAGTGAAAGCGAGCCGCACCAGTACCGGACAAACGGTACAGACAGTAACGACCGACGAGAACGGGTACTACCTGCTGGACAGCCTGCTTTACGGCGAAGGATACGCCTATGCCATTCAGCCGGAAAGCATGTCGGCGGAGTTCAGGTACAATAACACCTCCGCGACCTCCGCCACCATCACGCTTGGTCTGAACGACTGCATCCGGGAGAATATCAATTTCGCCAATATATCCTCAGTCCGCTGTACGGGTCGTGTGCTGTATGAGAACAGTACCGTGCCTGCGCGCGATGTACATTTCTTGCTCAACGGCATTCCCGTAAAGAACGGAACATCGCTGTATAAGACCGATGTGTCGGGTAATTTCGAATTCCGCATCCCGCTGCATACGCCGTTCACTCTTCAGGCGTACAAAGAGGGTCATACGTTCGCGGGAGACGGCTTCGTGCGTATGATCAATGCCCGGACCGGAGAGCCGGACAGCCTGCTCTCCATGGATAGCCCGCTGGACGGCGTACGTATCTATGACCGGACCAAGGTGCGCCTCATCGGCCGTCTCGCCGGTGGTCGTTTACAAGCAGAGAAACCGCTTGGATTCGGCCTGAGCGAAAATAACCTCGGTGATGATCTCAAGATAGTATTTGAACTGGAGGGAGACAATATCTCGCAGCTCGTGCATTACAAAAATGACCTGTCACGCGACAGCGTTACCGTCGATCTCCTTCATGAGGTACGGAACGGAGAACAATCCGACTCGGTCGGCATTACCCATACGGAGTACTACAAGAAACGCATCATCGTCTTTCCGGATGTACATACAGGTGAGTATTACGTAGATCTGTTCCCTGTCAAATATAAAATCACGCAGGCGACCGCTCGCGGTTATGCAACGCTCTATGCGGAAGGTAAAACCGGCGAGACGCTGGATCTGACGGATGCCCCGCTCCATCAGCGTACCAATAGCGCAGGCGGCAAAGAGGTGGATTATAACGAGACCTATAATATCACCTATCATAGCCCGATCGCTATCTCCTGCACCCAGTTGCAGTTCGGTATGCCGGTGAATTATTACGGAGAGAAGACCATCTTACGCCAAGATATCCAAAATCGTCAGATAGAGGTGCCGGTAGCGGAAAAACAGGCGGATGGCAGTTACCGTTACCTGTTCGGGGCACCGGTATTCAAATCCGAGAAATACCAGTTCATTGTCACCGCTCATGAGGACTACTATTATAACAACGATTTCAGCTCCACAGAGCATGAAGAGGTACGTATCCAAGGCGGTACGCTCAAGGTCTATAACGGATTGTATGACACGCAGAACACCGAGATCCGAACTTACGAGTTGGACACGCTGGGTCAGGCGACGATCACCGTGCCTGTGGACTATGTATCGTTCGTCAAGACGGGCGAGAATGCGCTTCGCGTGCTGGATCTTTCCGTTGAGTACCAGGGGGCATTTGTTGAGAGCCAGGCTCTGCGTGCTTTCGTGACCGGCGACAAGCTGAAGGGACAGGAGTATGCCGCTTCTACCCACGGCGATGTGGTATTGTTGGATATCCTGCGCGATCCTCCCGGATCGGGTAGTTCCGCCTATATCGATGCAGGTACCTCTTATACCTATAACTGCAATACGGAATTCAGCGTGACCTTAGGTGTGGGCATCACGCTCAAATACGGATCAGGTGCGAATATCTACATGGGAGCCTTCGCCGGCGTGGGCGGAGGTGCATGGAGCGGAATGCCCACCGAAGCCACCTCCAGCGCTTCGCTAACCCTGCCGCTCGCCGCTACCTATTTATACAAACACACCGGATCCTATACCTTCACAACCTCCGACCGTATAACTACCGGCGGCGATCCGTTCTCGGTAGGTCCGTCGGCAGATGTGTATATCGGCGCGACCCAGAATGTGCTCTTCGGTATGATGGATGCGGTTCAACCGCTGGATTCGCTGACCTATGTCACGCTCGCGGCCCAGGCCGCCAACGGTTCGATGCGTACCATTGCAGAAGGACGGGATGCTACGGGGCAGAAATACTTCCTCGTTATCGGTACTGAGTTAGGCGCAACATCCTATATAAACTCTACCTTCGTACATACCCAAAGTTATATCGAGAACACGCTTCTGCCGCAGTTGGCTCAGCAACGCGACGCGCTTCTAATGACGGGTGATAGCGCTACCGTCGCCGCTATCGTCCAAAGCACGAAGAGACCGGCTTACTGGAGTAAGGTGGAGCCGAATGACAGGCACTTCGGTATGGACGGCTATTACGTCCAGATCGTGCCGGATAACAAGCTCTATGACGACGAGGTCGCCTCTTACAACCGACAGTATGTCAATTGGTTCAAACTGCTGATGAAGAACGAGCGGGAGAAGATCAGTGCGCTCCGCGGTACGAACAGCGAAAAGGTCGGCACTTGGTCGATAGGAGGCGCTACCTCCGTTACCCATACCGAGAACTACAACTCCACCAGCTCGGTCTATAATTTCTTAACTTACCCGAGCTTGAAGTTCAATACGGGCAGTTTCGGGAAGAAGGAAACTACCTTGATACAAGGCAGTCAAGCCGGTATGAACGATTTGTTAGGCGCTGCAATCACGCAAGAAGCCACCAATCCGGACAAGCCCGTAGAGGTATTGGGAAAGACGGCCGCTGCCACCTGGAAATTCGAGTTCCTGCCTATCCGCAACATTGATTGGAACAAGAGCCCGGCTATTCAAAACAAGGGTAAAACGAAAGCCGCCGGTTTTACACTCAAAGTAGATGATTACTCGTACGAGCATTTGAACGTGTCCGTCTATCGCGTGGTGGAGGAAAATAGCGGTTATAACGATCAGACGAAAGGCAACCGCAGTTTCACCGAAGCCGATGATGACCACCTCTACGGATCGTATGTCTATTACCTCAACGGCGGTGCCACTCGCTGCCCGTGGGAGGCTCCGGACTCGACACGTTTCTATACGCCGAAGGTACCGCTCTCAGCCGGTACACTCAAGCTGGAGAACCCCAAACTGGATATCGACGTTCATGAGCGTAGCAACGTGCCGGTGGATCAGCCGGCAGTCTTCCATATCCGCATGACGAACGAAGGCGAAATGCCATACGGTTCGGGCAACGGAGGTCTGATGTTCACGCTCAAACTGCAAGAGGGTTGTAACCCGAAGGGAGCCCGCATCATGATCGACGGCGCTCCGCTGCTGGAAGCAGGACGCCAGTTCCGTCTGACCCGCGGAAACGTAGAGATGAAGCGCGTGGAGGTCTATGCCGGAGAAGGATATGACTTCGAGAATATCGTGCTGTCGTTGATGTCTAATTGCAGCATGACAGAGTTGGCAAGATGCACCTTTTCAGCGCACTTTATGCCTGTTGCTTGTCCGGTGAACATCTCAGCTCCGCATGACAACTGGATCATGAATACGCTCTCGCCGCAAGACTCGACCGGCTGGTACCTGCCGGTAGTGATCGACGGCTTTGATGTGAACTACAAGAACTTCGACCATATTGAATTCCAATACAAACTGGCGACCCATAGCGACGATGATTGGGTGAGCCTCTGCTCGTACTATGCGGACGACAGCCTGTATAACGCCGCTTCGGGCAACAAGTCGATGATCAGTTCGGGTCGTATCGAAAACATCCGTTTCTACGGAGAACGTGACCCGATGGAGCAGCAGTACGATCTGCGTGCAGTAGCATTCTGCCGTCACGGCTCAGCCTTCATCACCCGCTCCTCCGCCGTAGTACGCGGTGTGAAGGATACACGTGTACCGCGTGTGTTCGGCGAACCACAGCCGGCTAATTCGATCCTCGGGGTGGGGGATAACCTGATGCTGCGGTTCAACGAGCCGATAGCCGGAAACTACCTGGATGAGGATAATAACTTCCAGATCGTAGGCTATACCAACGAGGCAGGTATCAGCACCGGTATATCGCTCCACTTCATTGATACGGAGAATTCCTACGCCGAATCCAAAGTGCTGCGTTCGATATACGATAAATCATTCACGATAGACATGATGGTCCGCCCGGAAGATCCGAACGCAGCGTACACCTTCTTCAATTATGATACGAAAGCAGGTCGTTCTTTCCTTTTCGGCAAGACGGACGATAATCGTCTGTACGCCCAATTAGGCAGCGAAACGATCTATTCAGACACCTTGCCGGAGAAGATGATTCCTTTCACCCGCGTGGCAGTCGTATATGACCGCGAGAGCCGTCTGGTACGTTTCTATGCCGGTACGAAGGAAGTGACGGATACCACCGTAACTCCGTTTAAGGGTTCGTTGGAATTAGCCGGCAGTGCGCCGATATGTATCGGTAAGGGTTTTGCTGGCAACATGATGGAGGTTCGTCTATGGTCCAAGGCGCTCTCTCCCGATGAGATCGCGCAGACCAATATGCGTCGCCTGACCGGTTACGAACGCGAACTGATAGCCTATTACCCAATGAATGAAGGCAAGGGCGAGGTGCTGACAGACAATGCTAACGGCGCAACTCTTTATACCTATCAGAGCAACTGGGAATACCAAAAAGGTATCTCGTTGCACGTGAGCGATGGTCAGGTGGTGAAGATGGCGGATGCCTTCCTCTCCCGCTCGGATATAGAAGATGAAACGCTGATGTTCTGGTTCAAAAGCCCGAGCAAACGCGGTACTATCTTCTCCGCCGGCAGGATGAGCAATACCCAAGGCACGGAGATCGCGTTCAACAACGGCGCATTGATGCTTATGAACTACGCGAACTCATGGAAGATCAGCGGCAACTATTCCGACAACGAATGGCACCATTTCGCCATGACGATTAACCGTACATTCAACAATGTAGCCGTTTATCTTGATGACCGGCAGAAACTCTCCTTCGCCGCCACCGAGATGGGCGAAGTGAGCGGAGAGATGTATATCGGCGGAGGTGATTTCGTAGGAAACATAGATGAGTTCATTATCTTTGAACAAGCCCTGCCCCAATCGCTCATGGAGACGTATGGAACACTCTCGCCGCGAGGCGATGAGATGGGTCTGATGGCATACCTGCCGTTCTCGGAGATGAAGGAGAACGCCAACGGTATTTTGGAGCAAGTGTTCTCCGTCAATGACCAGCGCGTATTCAAGACCTCCGAGGGCGATGTGGTGGAGAAAGTACAACCGCTGATTCTCGCTGTATCCGATTCGACGGATGTGATGCAATTAGGAGACCGAACCCTCTCGGCTCCCGTACAGGATATCGGACAGTTGACGAAGATGAACTTCGATTGGTCGTTCAATAACGACGAATTGATGATCCACCTCAATATGCGCGACCGCGAGATCAACAAACAGACAATCTATATCACCGTGCGCGATGTAGAAGATATGAACGGAAACCCAATGACCTCGCCGGTGACTTGGTTAACGTTCGTTGACCGTAACTCGCTCAAATGGGCGAAACGTCAAATGAACGTATCCGCTATCTATAAGGCGGGCAATGAGCCGATAACACGCACTATGCGCATTATCAACAGCTCCGGTAAACGCCATCAATATTCCATCGAGTCTATACCCGCTTGGCTTAAAATCGATGCTTCCTATGGCACTATCGAACCCACCGACGAGGTAACACTTACCCTTACTTTTGACACCGAACTATCACCGGGTGAGCATGTTGATATCATCTATCTGACCGATGAAAACGGCCTCTCCGAGCCGCTCGATGTACATTACTCAATAACGGCAGAACCGCCTTTCGGCAATGTGGACAAGAATAAATATCCGCTTAGCATGTCCGTCTGCGGGCAGGTGATCATCAACGGCAGTTATGATACGGACAACAACGATATCGTCTATGCCATGTTCCGCAACGAGTGTATCGGCATGGCCAATGTTGATTTTGACAACACAGCCCATACCACCAAAGTATTCCTTTCTATCTATGGTAACGAAGCTATGAAAAACAGGAAGGTCTCCTTCCGTATATGGGATGCTTCGGCCGGCAAGCTCATTAACCTCACACCAAGTGTTTCCATCCTCTTCGGACACGGATACGTTTATGGATGCGGTGAAGATCAACCGGTAGTCTTCACCTCTTCGGGGGCGGAGACTCAGAACATAGACTTGGCTAACGGATGGAACTGGATCTCGACTCACTTGAACCTGCAGCCCGAAACAGCAGCCCTCAACAGCGTAATGACCGCTTCTGAGCCTTGGACGGAAGGGGATGTGATCAAGAATCCGGAAATCCCCGCATTCAGTACCTATTCGGAGGTGAAAGACCAGTTTGTGGGGGACCTCATGGCATGGGATTATACCCAGATGTACATGGTCTATTCGGCAAGGGGGAATACCCTCCGTCTGAGCGGTGACAAACCGGCAGAAGAAGACAAGCGTATCATCCTCCACGGAAACGGCAGGTGGACTTCTTTCCCATGCCTCTTCGATCAGGCTACGTCCATCACAGACGCACTCGCCGACTACTACGACCACGCATCCGCCGGAGATATACTTAAAGCATATGACCGCTTTGCTGTCTTCTCGACCGATAAGAAATGGGAAGGCGATCTCAAGACCCTCCGCCCCGGCGAAGGATATCTCTTCCGCCGTAAGGGCGCCGGCGACGTGACGGTCAAGTTCTTTAACAAACCCTCCGCAGCTGCGCCGCAGAAAGCACCCGCTTTCCAAGGTAAAGCAGGCACGAACATGACAATGATCGCCACGGTAGAAGGCGAAGGACTCCGCGCTTATATAGGCAATGAGCTGGTCGGTGTTGCAACGAAGATAGACAGCCTCTATTTCCTGACCATCAGCAGCGATGCGGCAGGAGCCGAACTTCGCTTTGAGACCGAGACGGGTACGCCGCTTACAAGCCGGACGACAATCCCGTACGTAGTCAACAGCCATCATGGCTCGCTCAACACCCCTGTCGTTTTGAAACCGTGCTGTTCCGAGCGACCGTACAAGCTTATCGAGAATAACCATGTCATCATCATCCGCAATGGAGAACGATACGACGTGACGGGAAAGAAAATGAAATAATTCGTGTAATCCGTAAATTCGCAAATAATATGAAAAAGAAATTGATGGTTATCGCCTCTTGCGCCTTGCTGCTTTTCGCGGCAGGGTGCAAAAAGGACGGACAAAATGCTCCTGATTCATTCATCGGCGATGTAGCATCCCCCACATGGACCGTTCCCGAGGCATATGACTACACCTCCTCCATGACCGCGGTCGTCAAGGTGGATCTCAAAGCGCAGTATCCCGGCAAAGCCGCAGATTGGCAACTCAATGACAATGATATCCTTGCTGCCTTTTCCGGGGACAATTGCGTGGGAACAAGCAGCCCGGTTGAAGGATTGTTCTTCTTAACGATCGTAGATGCGGAAAAAAACATCACCCTGCGCTACTACTCTGCGCAATACAAAAACCTCTTTGAGGCCCGTGATGTGTTCCCCTTCCACAATGATGATCACCTCGGCACGATCGCCGAACCGCTTGTTCCGACCTTTGTGGTGGTTAAGCAATAAAAAGGTTTATTTTTGAAAACGGGACTGACGTCCCTGATTATTAGGATATAGGACAACTTTTCGTGAGCAAGCTCCCGACAGCCGCTCAGTTTTTTGTTGTATCTTCGGCCCTCCCGCAAGCGGGTTCCCGCCGAAAATACGTTCGCATTTTGCCGGACATAAGCAAGGGCGGGCATTTTTTTTGAAAACGGGACTGACGTCCCTGCATTTGTGCATACTGAGCAACTATCTGTGAGCAAGCTCCCAATAGCCGCTCAGTATGCACAAATTCGCGATAAATCGCATTTTTTTCAAAAAAAATGCCCGAACGCTTGCATATGTGCAAAATTTGTTGTAAATTTGCACGCTAATTGTAAACACTAAAATCAAAAGGTATGAATAATCTATTTTCTTTAGAAGGAAAAAACGCGTGGGTGACGGGCGCATGTTATGGAATAGGCTTTGCTATAGCCAAAGCTTTCGCGCAAGCCGGCGCAAGTAATATCATTTACAACGCACGCAGCCAAGAGGCTATCGACAAAGCGCAAGAAGCCTACCGCGCAGAGGGTATTCTCAACGCACACGGGTATGTGTGTGATGTGACGGACGAAAAGGCGGTTAAAGCGTTGGTGGAGCAGATCCATCAGGAAGTGGGGGCTATTCATATCTTGGTGAATAACGCAGGAATCATCAAACGTATCCCGATGCACGAGATGAAACGTGAGGAGTTCCAGCAGGTGATCGATATAGACCTCGTAGCGCCGTATATCGTGAGCGCGGCAGTACTGCCGGAGATGATGGAGCGCCGGGAGGGTAAGATCATCAACATCTGCTCGATGATGAGCGAATTAGGCCGCGAGACAGTGAGCGCCTACGCGGCTGCCAAAGGCGGATTGAAGATGCTGACCCGTAACATATGCTCGGAATACGGCGAATATAACATCCAGTGCAACGGTCTGGGTCCGGGGTATATAGCTACTCCTCAGACGGCTCCTCTCCGTGAGCCGCAGGCAGACGGCAGCAAGCACCCGTTCGATGCATTTATCTGCGCCAAGACTCCGGCAGGACGATGGTTGGAGCCGGATGAGTTAGGCGCACCGGCGGTGTTCCTCGCCAGCCACGCCAGCGATGCCGTGAACGGACAGATACTGTATGTAGATGGCGGTATATTGGCGTACATCGGCCGGCAGCCCAAATAATTTGGATTTTCAGAGGCATCTTTGGCTTTTCGGTGCGGTCACAATGCTCCACATTGCTCCCTTACAGGAAAAACCAAATCTGCACGCTGAAAATAAAAATTTAGAATAACGAATAAACAATAATAGCATGAAAGAATACCAATTAACGGCAAAAATGCGTTCCTACCAATGGGACGAGTTGTCGGCAGAGCAGCAGGCTCTGATTCAAGTAGCGAAGGATCAAACGACCCGCAGTTATTGTCCGTACAGCCATTTTCACGTAGGTGCGGCGGCCTTATTGGGCAATGGCGAGATCATCCGCGGTTGCAATCAGGAGAATGCGGCTTATCCCAGCGGTTTGTGCGCAGAGCGCAGTGCCTTGTTCGCAGCCGGCGCACAATACCCCGACCAACCGGTCAAACGGTTAGCAATAGCTTGTTTTACCGGCGGACATTTTACCAAAGAGCCCGGTGCGCCTTGCGGCGCCTGCCGGCAAGTGATGACCGAAACCGAACACCGGTACGGAGGAAAAATGGAGGTGCTGCTCTATGGCGAAGATGAGACCTACGTCTTTGATTCCGCTGCGGATCTCCTGCCGCTCGTGTTCGTAAAGGAAAATCTGTTGGGAAATTGATAATTGATAATTGAGAGTGATAAAGAAAATAGACATTTATTTGCTGCGGAATTTTCTGGGGCTGTTCTTGGCTACATTCTTTATCGCAATCTTTATCCTGCTGATGCAGTTCATGTGGCTGCATATAAGCGACTTGGTGGGGAAAGGAATAGGACTGGATGTGTTAGCGGAGTTCTTTGTCTATGCCGCTGCATCCGTAGTCCCTTTGGCACTGCCGTTAGCTATCTTGTTGAGTTCGCTCATTTCGTTCGGAAACTTAGCCGAGAAATTCGAGTTGACCGCCATGAAAGCCGCGGGCATATCCCTCTTCCGCATCCTGCGGCCATTGGCTTTCGCGGTGGCATTGCTGAGTGTAGGTGCGTTCTTTTTTAGCAACAATATCCTGCCCAAATCGCAGATGAAGTTATGGGCGCTCATCTTCTCCTTGCGGCAAAAAAGCCCGGAGTTGCAGATACCCGCCGGTGAGTTTTACGACGAGATAAGCGGCTATCATATTTATGTGCGCAACAAAACACCCCATGGCGAGTTGCTCAACATCATGATATATGATTATACCGACGGCTTTGAGAACGCCAAGGTGATGGTAGCGGACACCGGCAAACTATCCACCAGCGCGGACAAACGCTTTTTGCTGTTGGAACTCATTAACGGCGAGTCATTCGAAAATTTGAACCGCAAGCAGCAACGCGCTACCGGTACTACCCAAAATATACCTTACCGACGTGAGACCTTCACCCATAAACGCATCGTCATAGATTTTGCTACGGATTTTAACCGCTACGACGAATCGATTTTGGAGGATCAGCACGTCAGTAAGAACGTGCGGCAGTTAGTGCACTCCATTGACTCGGTACAAATAGTGTCCCTGGAACGCAGCAAAGAGCAAAGCGACCGGCTGCTCAAAGAGCGCTATTTCGGACGCGAGAACAGACGGACGGAATTAGTGATCCCGGAGCAAGTGACCATCGAACAGCAAGAGGAATACAACTTGGATTCGCTCTGGGCAAAGATGGATGTACAGCAGCAGCGTCAGGTATACCGCATAGCGCAGGAGAGCGCACGCACCTATCGCGACCAGATCGAATATAACGCCATCATGTTAGACGACGCGCAGCGCTACATCCGTAAACATGAGATCGAGTTATACCGTAAGTTCACCCTGGCTTTCGCCTGCCTGATCTTCTTCTTTATCGGTGCTCCGTTAGGGGCGATCATCCGTAAGGGAGGCTTAGGCGCACCGGTGGTGATCTCGGTTATCCTGTTTATCATCTATTATATCATTGACAACACAGGATACAAGATGGCGCGTGAAGCACTCTGGCCTTGTTGGGCAGGTATGTGGCTCAGTTCGTTCGTGTTGCTGCCTACCGGCATTTTCCTGACCTACAAAGCTGCTACCGATTCGCCGCTCTTTAACCCTGACGCATGGGTAATTACGTGGAAACGAATCGTTTCCAACGTTAAACAGTTAAAATGGTCACTGCGTGACGTTAAACAGTTAAAATGGTTTCACAATGTGAAACGTTAATATGAATATGAAAATCAATACAATAGAAGAAGCTTTAGAAGATTTCAAGCAAGGTAAATTCGTCATAGTGGTAGATGATGAGGATCGCGAGAACGAAGGCGATTTCATTATAGCCGCAGAGGCGATCACACCACAGAAAGTGAATTTTATGCTGCAACACGGTCGCGGCGTGCTTTGTTGTCCGATCACGGAGCAGCGCTGCGCCGAACTGGATCTGATGCACCAGGTAGCGAATAACACCTCTATGTTAGGCACGCCTTTTACGGTGACGGTTGATAAATTAGAGGGTTGCACCACCGGTGTATCCGCAGCGGACCGCGCGGCTACTATCCGCGCATTAGCCGACCCCAAGAGCAAGCCTGAGACCTTCGGCCGTCCGGGGCATATCAACCCCTTGTATGCCCGCTCAGGCGGTGTGTTGCAACGCGCCGGCCATACCGAAGCCGGTGTCGATTTAGCGCGTATGGCAGGCTTTTATCCCGCTGCCGCGCTGATCGAGATCATGAACGAGGACGGTACGATGGCGCGTATGCCACAGCTACAAGAGGTGGCGAAGGAGTTTGACTTGAAGATCATCACAATAAAAGATTTGATCTCCTATCGTCTGGCGCATGAGACCGTCAGCGCAAGCAATCAGACAAACAACGCCGCTTCGGGCACAGCTTGCGAAAACGGACTTATAGAAAAAGGAGAAACGGTCTTTCTGCCGACGCAGCATGGTGAGTTCATGCTGACGCCTTTCCGCGATATGACTACCGGCTTGGAGCATGTGGTCTTAACCAAAGGCGAATGGAAGGAAGACGAGGCTATTCTCTGCCGCGTACACTCCAGCTGCATGACAGGAGACATCTTCGGCTCGCTGCGATGCGAATGCGGCGAACAACTGAACCGAGCTATGCAGATGATACAGCATGAGGGACGAGGCATCATCGTCTATATGAACCAAGAGGGTAGAGGAATAGGACTGATGAACAAGATCCGAGCCTATAAACTACAGGAGGAAGGCGAAGATACCGTTGAGGCAAATATACATCTCGGTTTCCGTCCCGATGAACGCGACTATGGAGTAGGAGCACAGATCCTGCGAGCGATGGGAGCGCATAAGCTGAGGCTGATGACTAATAACCCCGTGAAAAGGGTGGGGTTGGAAAGTTACGGTATTGAAATCGTTGAGAATGTGCCGATCGAAATTCAGCCAAACCGCTGGAATGAACGCTATATGCGCACCAAAAAAGAAAAAATGCACCACGACCTGAAGTTGGTTTGAGCCTTTTGGCACGATATTTGAAGAGATAAAGTATCGAGGTACCGGTATATCGGTTTCTCGGGAGATCGGAAACCCTTTAAAACAAAACAATTATGAAAACAAGACTTACTACACTTCTGATGATGCTGCTGATGATGAGCGCAACGCTATGGGCAGACGAGACAGTAACCGTTTCCGCCAACAGCTCGGATATATCCGAGGGTTTGGATCTGAAAGTCGTAGCAAAACTGTTTGCTGAGGCAAAGAACTTGGAGGAATTTGAGATGATGCTCAATAATCCGGACAGTTCGTTCTGTAATTTGGATCTGAACGGCGACGGTCAAGTGGATTACTTACGCGTAGTGGAGACCGGCGAGGGCAACAAGCGTCTGATCGTATTACAAGCTATCTTGGCGAAAGATATCTTCCAGGACGTAGCCTCGATATACGTGGAGAAAGACGAGCAGAACAAAGTCTCCGTTCAGGTAGTAGGCGATGAATACGTCTATGGCACGAACTATATCATAGAGCCTGTGTATGTCTATCGTCCGGTGATCTACGATTGGTTTTGGTGCGACGCATGGTACGCATGGAATAGTCCCTGGTATTGGGGTTATTATCCGGGTTGGTGGTACGCACGTAGCTGCTGGGCATGCGATGTCTATTGGCATCACTGCTACGCCTTCCATCACTGCCACCATTGCTGTTCATTCCGTTGCGGTTATACCGTATGCGCAGGTTACTATGAGTTAAGTCCCCGCGTTACGCGCAGAGAGTACGCCGTAGCGAACCCGGATCGTTCGTTCGAGCGTCGTAACAGCGGCAAAGTGAATGCCCGCGATATCCGCTCAACAAACACGGTGCGCAGCACACGGCAAGTGGCATCCGCCGGTGGAAGTGGCCGTCAAGGCGGCGTTACCCGCGGCGTATCGGATACCCGAAGCCGCACATTCGGCAGCGCGAACACCGCGAGCACCCGCAGTACCGCCACCCGTACGGCAAGCAGCGCCGGCCGTAGCACAGCCGGATCAGCAGGCGCTACCCGCACCGCAACGCGCTCTACCGCCTCTTCCGGTCGCTCTACCGCCACGGCAACCCGCTCTACGGCTTCGACCGGCAGCACCGGCCGCTCCACAGCATCCGTAGGCACCGCAACCCGCTCTACGGCAACGCGTTCGACGTCTAACACATCCGTCAACTCCACTCGCTCGTCCGGCACACGCAGCACCGCCTCTGTGGGCAGAACAACGCGCAGCACGGCTTCGACAAGTTCATCCGCAGGCACACGCAGCAGCTCTACCTATTCCGGTTCAAGCCGTACCTCCTCCTCTTCATACGGAGGCACTCGCAGTAGCGGAGGGTATTCAGGAGGCTACTCCGGCGGCACTCGCAGTAGCGGAGGCTACTCGGGAGGTGGCGGCTCACGCAGCAGCGGTGGCGGCGGAGGTGGACACGTCACAAGAAGATAACAGAAAAGGTGGTCAAACGACCACCTTTCTTGTTGCATCCTTCTGCTTAATGGGAGGCAAGCATGTTCTTCGGATCCAAGAGGTTATCCAACTGCTCTTTGCTGAGCAATCCATGCTCTAACACCAAATCATATACGCTCCTGCCGGTCTCCAACGCCTCTTTGGCAATTTTGGTGGATGCCTTATAACCGATAGTCGGATTTAGCGCCGTAACGATACCGATGGAGTTCTTAACGGTTGCTAAGTTATGCTCGCGGTTAATGGTGATACCGTCAATACATTTCTCACGCAAGATCTTCATTACATTCTTGAGCCACGTGATGGATTCAAAGATACACTCGGTGATGATCGGCTCCATGACATTGAGCTGCAGCTGACCCGCCTCTGCGGCAAAGCAAACCGCCGTGTCATTACCGATCACCTTGAAACATACCTGATTCGTCACTTCCGGAATAACAGGGTTCACTTTACCCGGCATGATCGAACTGCCCGGAGCCATAGGCGGCAGATTGATCTCATGCAATCCGCAGCGCGGACCGGAAGCCATCAGACGCAGGTCATTGCAGGTCTTACTCAGTTTGACCGCCAGACGTTTCAGCGCAGCCGAGTAGCTGACATATGCGCCGGTATCCGGTGTGGCTTCTACCAAGTCGCCGGCTTTGAGGAAAGGCTCGCCGGTCAGTTCGCGTAGTTTTTGCGTGCATAATTCCGCATAGCCCGCTACGGCATTCAAACCGGTACCGATAGCCGTTCCACCCATGTTGATCTCATAGAGCAGCCGTACATTGCGGTCCAAGTTAGCCACCTCTTCCTCCAAGTTATTGGCAAAAGCGTGGAACTCCTGTCCGCTGGTCATAGGCACAGCGTCCTGCAATTGGGTGCGCCCCATCTTGATCGAATCGTTGAACTCATCGCCTTTCTTGCGCAGCGAGGCAATCAGTTCTTTCAATTCCGCCTCCAAGCCGCGGTTCATGCGGATGAACGCATAGCGGAAAGCAGAAGGGTAGGCGTCGTTGGTACTCTGCGCGCAATTCACATGGTCGTTCGGGGAACAGAACTGGTACTCGCCGCGCTGATGCCCCATGATCTCCAACGCGCGGTTAGCGATCACCTCGTTCGCATTCATGTTCACCGTTGTTCCGGCGCCGCCTTGTACCATGTCGGTAGGGAACTGATCGTGCATCTTGCCGTCAATAATCTCGCGGCATGCCTGCGCAATTGCAGCATAGATCTCATCGTTGATGACTCCTAATTCATGGTTCGCCTCAACGGCTGCCAGCTTGATGTACGCCATTGCGATGATGTACTCCGGAAAATCGGACATCTTCAAATTAGACACTTTGTAGTTGTTGATACCACGTTGTGTCTGCACCCCATAATACGCCTCTGCGGGTACTTTCAATTCGCCTAAGAGGTCTGACTCTAAACGATAGTTTTCCATAGATTTGATTTGTTTAAACATTAATCAATAATTCAGTTCATGTTTCCTAATAATGATCTGACGAACTCCACACGGTTAAAGGCCTGCAGGTCTGTCATCTGCTCGCCTAAACCGATGTATCGCACAGGGATCTTGAATTGATCCGAGATGCCGATCACTACGCCTCCTTTGGCTGTACCGTCTAATTTGGTGATAGCCAAAGAGGTCACTTGTGTAGCAGCGGTGAACTGCCGCGCCTGCTCAAAGGCGTTCTGTCCCGTTGAGCCGTCTAACACCAGCATGACGTCATGCGGCGCATCCGGCACCACTTTCTGCATCACATTCTTGATCTTGGTCAGTTCGTTCATCAAATTGATCTTGTTATGCAGCCGCCCTGCTGTATCGATCAGCACAACATCCGCATCGTTCGCTTTAGCGGACTGCAAGGTATCGAATGCCACGGAGGCAGGGTCAGATCCTTGTTGCTGCTTGATCACCGGCACGCCTACGCGTTCTCCCCAAATACACAGCTGCTCCACTGCCGCCGCGCGGAAGGTGTCTGCTGCGCCCAGATAAACCTTCTTGCCTGCCGCCTTGTATTGGTAGGCTAACTTGCCGATGGTCGTTGTTTTGCCCACTCCGTTGACTCCCACTACCATCACTACATAGGGCTTAGCCGGCAGCGGAGCAGAGAAATCCAACGCATCCTCCATGTTATTCTCTTCCAAGAGCGACGCTATCTCGTCCACTAATAACTTGTTCAGTTCGCTCGTGCCGATATATTTGTCTCTCTTTACGCGCGCCTGCACGCGCTCAATAATACGGAGTGTGGTCTCTACTCCCACATCGCAGGTAATGAGTGCCTCCTCCAAGTTGTCGAGCACGTCATCGTCGATAGTTGATTTACCGGCGATGGCGTGTCCGATCTTAGAGAGGACGGATTCTTTACTCTTTTCCAGACCTTTATCCAAGGTCTCTTTCTTTTCTCTGTTAAATAATCCGAAAAATGCCATATTATCAATACAGTATTACTTTGTGAACTTGTGCTTTGTCCTCGCCCTGAGTGGTGCGGATGAAGTATATACCGCGTACAGGAGGTAAGGTTACTTGCGTCTTTCCTTCGCTGATCTTACCGGCGGATACATGCATACCCGTGGTAGAGAAGATATCGAAGTCTCCGTCTTCCTGTGCCTCAATTGTTACCACCGGAGCGTGTCTCGGAGCCTGCGTCGGATAGACGATGACCGGAGTGTCGTACACGTCCGGAGCCGGTGCTTCGATCGTGATCGGGCATGACGGGATAGAGTAGTTCTCGCCGCGACGGGTTGCTACCATGTAAACTTGGTCGCCCGGCAGCAGACTTCGGTTATGGAGATAACCTATACCATTAGTCGGCGAGAGTACACCATTGATATACCACTCCGTATTCGAGAACTCGAATCCACCGTTATAATCGCTGCTCAGCGGAGCCACTACATCCGTCCAGTTCTGCTCAATGATCCATGACGGATACTTGATCTGGAGCGTAATACTATCCGAACGGCTTGTACCGCATACGCCGTTGTCCAAGACGAGGCGCATGGAGTAGTTGTCCGGACGGACGTAATACGGATGATTCTCATAGCAGATCATGCTAAATGTCGGCAGCGATACGTGCGCCAGCATATTCTCATCGAAGCGCTCGTTGATGACATCCTCAAATCCGGCACGTTTAGCCGCTACGTCGAAGTAAATGCTATAGACGGCAGGTTTCTGACCCGAATAGCTGAACGAGATATCAAAGCCCTCTGCGTCCGCGCAGATGTCACCACTTGTGCGTGCCGAGGTGATGACGGTCGGACGAACGGTAACGAGATGCAACGAGTAGATAGCCGAGTAATAGGTCGCTAATCGGCGGATGGTATCTACATAGTTGCCTTCGTAGCGGATCGTATCTCCACGCCAGATATAGTCTTGACCGGCGCAGATGGTATCATCAATGTGGTAGCGCTTGGTCTCTACCACCGTCAGACGGAGCGTGTGCGTACTATCGCAGTCATTGATAGTGGACCAGCTGCGGTCGATATCCATCGTGTATTTGCCATACCCATCGGAGGTGGTAGTATCGGTGTAGGTCATACCATTCCAATAATAACCCTCATAATCCGTGATCACGGCATGCTCGATGATACGGTAGGTCGGGTAAACGGTCAGGTCAAGATGCATCAAACTATCGCAGCCCTCTTTGGTCTTGAGCGGGATGTCGTAATGACCTCCGCGCGTAAACTCCTGACCGGCATAGCGAACGGTATCGCCCTGACAGATCACTCTCGTCTCCGCCGGCAGGTCATATGCCGGAGCGTCATAGACCTCGACGCGGAGGAGACTGTCTTGTACGCCTGATACCTTGGATAGACGGAGGAAGGTGTAGAGACCGGCTTTGGTGATCACCTGGTCGTCGATCTTCACTTCGCTTCCCGGACAGATAGGTATTGGCAACCAATCCGAATAGTGCGTTGTTACCAGGATGATGAAGCGGTTGATACTATCACATCCGTTTGCTGCAATCAATGTATCGGAGAATAAGTTGCTACCTACTTTCAGATTATTGTACAGTTGTCCCTTATGTACATAAGAGCCGCCTTCCACCTGTTTGTCGGTAATAACAACGCGTTCTTCGTTTACAGGAACAGCCTTGACGGTCAGCTGCAGGTTAACGATACTATCCTTGTCCTCAGACTCCCAATGGTAGTTTCCGGAGCGGGTCAGTTTCTTTCCGAAGAAGTCAACGTAGTTGCCTTGACAGATCTCTCTGTTCCAGCTGAACTCACGCGTGCTCTTCGGGATCACATAGACGTGAACGATACTATCGCAACCGTAGGCTGTCTTATGCGTGAACCAGAAATCACCGGTAGTGCGGATGACGGTATCTTCCAACTCGATCACCTCATTCTTGCCTAATTCGTATTTCTCGTAGCCATAAGCAATACTGTGTGCGCCTACGTGCAGATGATATACACTATCGTATCCATATACCGTATAGAGGCTATCGTGGTAGTTACCGGAAGTGGTAATGATCTGGCCGTGCCAAATCAGCGTATCCGGCATACAGAGGTGAACAGAGTCTTCAAAATGATAGGTCTTGTGAACCGTCAAGTTCAGATGGTGAATGCGGTTACAGCCTGTCACTTTGTCCGTCTCCATATTCTCATAATAGCCTGTCTGCGTCAGTTTACGTCCGTAGAAGTCGTATGGTATCTCTTTATCCGAGATGTTCACTACATCGAAGTATTCGTATGTCGGATGAACGGTGACATTGATCTTGATGATAGAGTCGCAGCCGGTGGTCATACGAATGGTGTCGTAGAAGGTACCATTGGTCTTGTAGGTCGTGTTGCGGTAAATAACGCTATCTCCTTCGCAGAATACGAGACTTTGCTCGGTAATAGCCAACGGCAGCACTTTTACCATCAGTCCCGTTACCACTTTTCTGCCGTCTGTCTGCGTAATGGTATCGCGGTATAGACCGGATTCGTAGATCTCCATCACTTTCGAGGTATCGCTCTTGAGACGCCATCTGTACGGCAGCTCGCTGAAGCAGAGACTTACGGAGTCGTCATATATGCGGTTAACAGTCAGTCGCAGTTCGGTCAAACTGTCGCAGCCAAAGACGGTGGTGTCGTACTTCTGATAAATACCGGTGGTGGTAAATACCTTGTTGTCGAAGTGTACGGTATCGCCCTGGAAGATCGTGCGGTCGAGGATGGTATGATACCTGCGGTTAACGTTCAAGATCAGGGTCACAATACTGTCGCAACCGTTGATATTCTTGAAGGTCTTGGTGTATTTGCCCGGTACGGTGTATTCCTGTTTTGCAAAGGTAAATGCGTCTCCTTCGCAGACAGAAGCACGGATCGTATCATACGTAATCGGCAGTACGTTCAGCATCAAGCCATAGATAGCCATCTTGCCATCTTGCATCACTGTATCGCGATAGATACCGGTCTTGTAGAGTTCCTTCACTTGGGTCGTGTCACTTCTCAAACGCCATAGATAAGGCAACTCGTCGTAGCAGATATTGATACTCTCGTCATACAGACGTACCACCGATAGATTCAGTTCAACAATCGAGTCGCAGCCCCATTGGGTCGTTTCGTTCACAATTTGATAGATACCGGTTTTCCAGTATTTCTTATCATAGTACTCTACCGTATCGCCTTCGTAGATCGTCTTGTCGATCGAGCGGTAATAGCGCTGGCCTACCGTCAAGATGAGTGTGACAATCGAGTCGCAGCCTGATGCATTACCAATAGAGTAGGAGTACCGTCCGGCTTTCGTCAGATTTTGACCGCCAAACCATTTCGTATCTCCCTCACAAATCGTGTCGCGGATGATGGTATCGCTTACTTCCTTAACGATGAGTTTCAAACCGTAGAACATCTGTTTGCCATCTACGTAAACGCTATCGTTGCGGTAGAGGCCGGCAGCGTAGATCGGTGTTACCTTAGTCGGATCCCACTTGTTGACCCACATGTACGGCAGGTCGTGCGAGCAGACGGTAACTACGGTATCAACGAGCGGATGAACTACAACTTTCAAGTCCACAATACTGTCGCATCCTTGCGGCGTCGTGCCCTTGAAGGTGCAGATGGTATCGTTCTTGAATGCCTTGCCGTTCATTACCACGGAGTCGCCT